>CBDUXZ010000009.1:0-14642 GCA_965371325.1 uncultured bacterium
GCTCGTGAAGAAGACGGAAGAAATCTCAGAAAGAATTGATTGCTCGAAAGTCCTAGCGAGTTCGATCGGGGCTGTCGTCAGGCTGGTCGCGCGCCCGCGGCTCTCCGCCCAGCTGACGTGATCCGAAGGCGCCTCGATCAGAATGGCCCGCAGATCCTCCGTAACAGCTCGCGCGCGCGTCGCGATCTGAACGAGGCCATCGTCTGATTTCTGTCGATCCAGATCCTCGAAGACGAGCGCCAGTCCCTCCAGTCCCTCGACCGCCCCCTCGAAATCCCCCGGGTGGACAGCCAGAGGGGTAATACGCATCCGGCCATCGCCGTTCCGGAAGCGCTCGAAGAGCGCTTCCCCCTTCTCGCCCGCCAGCCTGATCGCCGACCGGACCCGTTGCGGCGGCTTCGAGAGGGCGAATACCCTGCCCCATTCACGCTCGGCATCACCCACAAGATCGGCCAGACGACCGCTCGAGACGGTTCTCCCCAGGAACAGCGTCGCTATCTGTTCGATCTGATGGGCTTCGTCGAACACGACGGCGTCTGCGAGGGGGAGCACTTCGCCCTGCCCTCGGAGACGAAGCGCAAGGTCTGCGAAGAAAAGGTGGTGGTTCACCACCACGATGTCGGCCGCCATGGCTTGCCGCCTTGCGCGGTAGACAAAGCAATCGTCGTAGCTTGGGCATCGTTGCGCGAGGCACTGCTCGCTCGTCGCGGACATTTGCCGCCAGGGAGGAAAATCGTCCGGAAGATTGTCAAGCTCCGACCGATCTCCGGTGGAAGTCCCCTTCGCCCAGGCGGCGATGGATTCGCGAAGCGTTCGTTTCGTGATCCGTTCCAGGCCGCTTCCCTCGGCATAGGAAGCAAAGCGGTGGGGACAGAGATAGTTATTGCGCCCCTTCAGCAGTGCAGCTTCGAAGGGAATACCCAGCGCCGTCCGGAGGAGGGGGATGTCCTTGAAGAAGAGCTGGTCCTGAAGCGTCCGGGTCCCGGTCGAGACGATGACCTTCTTTCCCGAAAGGACGGCGGGCACGAGATAGGCGAGCGTCTTGCCGGTTCCCGTCCCCGCCTCGACCATCGAGACGCCCCCATGCCGCAGCACGCCTGCCACGGCTTCGGCCATGCGCACCTGCCCGGGGCGTGCCTGCCAGCGCGGAAGTACCGTTGAAAACGGTCCATCGGCGGAAAAGATCCGGTTAAAGTCGTCGCTCACGTTTTTACCTTGCGGGCCGCCGGGTGGATCGCGCCTTTCCCGATACAAGTGGCACAATTTGACCCCCGCGCACCGTCAGGATGATCGCTCCGCGGCGCGCGTCACGCCTGCCCTTAAAGCGGAGAGTCCCGGCGGCACCCTCGATTCCCGACGTCACCTCCAGCCGCTCACGCAGATGCTGGGGACCGATCTGTGAACCCGACTGCATGAGGGAGACGAGGAGGGCCGCGGCGTCATGGGCCTGGGCCGCCAGGGCATCGGGCTCATCATCGAAGGTGCGCCTGTAAGAGGCGCTGAACGCTCGGCTTGGGGCCCGCGTATCCGACTCCGAGAAGGCCGCGCCGAAGACCGCCCCGGCGAGGGTGTCGCCCGCGAGCGCATCCGATGTGTTCCAAAGCCCCGTCCCCAGCAGCTTTCGGCCATTTACGCCCGCCTCCCGGAGGTGTCTCACTGCGATCCTCGCCGCAAAAACACCGTCGGGGATGAAGATCGCGTCCCAGGGCGCAGCGGTTTCCCCGTCGAGCACCCGCTCATACAACGCCCCAACCTTCTCCGGAATGTCGAACACTCCCTCGTAGGACGCGCGCTTCGTGATGCGTCCCCCTCGCCCGGCGATTTCTTCCGCAAAGGCCGTGGCCAGGGCCCGCCCGAAGGGATCTTCCGGATGGAGAATCGCGAAGCGGGAGATCAGGAGCCGGCGCGTGGCGTAGATGGCGACGGCCCGCGCCTCGTCCGTGGGCGTCAGAAGGGAGCGGAACACATACTCCCCCTGCGCAATGATGTCCTCTCGCTGAGTCAGCGTAATGATAGGAACGCGCAGCCGCTGGGCCGCCGCCGCGGCGGCGGGCGCTTCGCCGCTGCTCAACGGACCCACGAGCACCACGGCCCCTTCGTCTTCGACCAGCTCCGACACGGCCCGCGCGGCGCCCTCGGGTGTACCCTTCGTGTCGCGCACCGTCACCGTTACGGGCCCGTACCCTGCCCCGTTCCGCTCGAAGACCCTCGCAGCCACGAGAATCCCGCGAAGCGCGCGAATGCCCACCGTTGCGTCGGGCCCCGACAGCGGAAGCACGCAGCCTATGATCGGATCCGGGCGTTCGGCACCGAAGGGCTGCGCGGAGACCGGCCGTGCCGTGCACAGCGAGAGCAGCGCGACGATGGCGAGCGCGCGCGGGAGAGGCCGGGCTGCGTATGAAGGCAGGATGAGAACCCTCCCCCGGCTTGGCAGACGCCGGCTTGCACGACAATCTTATCAGGGGCGGGTGTCGCCAGGAGTCAACCGGCGATGCTTCAGGCTATTTTCTGATTCCCGGGGGAAAGCGTTGTCAGGAATCACCGTCGGAGAACATCCCCTTCACCTTCTCGAAGAAACCCTTGCCGATAGGGTTTGTTTCCGCCCTCGAAGCTTCCGCGAACTGCCGCAAGAGATCCTTCTGCCGGGCGGTAAGCTTTCCGGGAGTTTCCACAAGAATCCCGACGAGCTGGTCGCCACGTCCACCGCCGTTAAGGGACACGACGCCGCGATGCCGGAGACGGAAGAGCTTGCCTGTCTGCGCCCCGGCGGGGATTTTCATCTTGACAGGGCCGTCCAGCGTCGGGACCTCGATCTCGGCGCCAAGGGCCGCCTGCACCATGCTGACAGGAACCTCGCAGATCACCTCCGTCCCTTCTCTTTCGAAGAGCGGATGCTTCCGCACACCAAGCACGACGTACAGATCGCCCGGAGGACCGCCGGCCACACCGGCTTCCCCTTCACCGTTGAGCCTCAGCCTCGAGCCCGTGTCGACCCCCGCCGGTATATGAACGCTGAGCGTTTTGTCCTGCTGGATGCGGCCCTGGCCGTGGCAGGTTTTGCAGGGGTTCGTGATGACGCGGCCCTGGCCGTGGCAGCCGGGACAGGTCCGGCGAATCTCGAAGAACCCCTGGCGCATCGTCATCGAGCCCGACCCGCCGCATTGCCGGCAGTCCGAGGGTTCGGTCCCCGGCCGGCTTCCACGACCCTCACAGGTCGCGCATGTGGTGAGCTTGGGAACCCGGATCTGCACCGTGCCGCCGAAGGCCGCTTGCTCGAAATCGATCTCGAGATTGTATCGAAGATCGTTTCCCCGCTCCGCCGCGGATCGCTGGCGGCGACCGCCACCGAAAATATCACCGAAGGGCCCGTCGAAAAGATCTCGGAAGACCTCTTCGAAATTACCCATGCCCGCAAAGCCGCCCGCCGCGGCGCCTGCACGGCGGAACCCGCCGGGGGCGGCGTGCCCGAACTGGTCATAGCGGCCGCGCTTGGAAGGATCGCTCAATACTTCGTAGGCCTCGGCGGCTTCCTTGAACTTCTCCTCGGCATGCTTGTTGTCTGGATTCTTGTCGGGATGAAGTTTCACGGCGAGCTTGCGGAACGCTTTCTTGATCTCCTCTGACGACGCGTCGCGGGAGATTCCCAGCACCTCGTAATAGTCGCGTTTCCCGTTCACCGTTCAGCTCCACTCGTTCTGTCGGTCTCTCCCGCACCCCGGCCCTGCAGCTACTCTTCCTCCGGCTCTCCATCAGAGCGGTTTCCGCCCTCGCCATCGATCTCGGACCCGCTCGAAACGGTCACCTTTGCGGCGCGAAGAAGCCGATCGTGAAGCATGTAGCCCTTGAGAAACTCCTCAACGACGGTGCCGGGCGGAACATCGTCCCGCTCGAGACGCTGGATGGCCTCGTGTAGCCGCGGATCGAAGGGGCGACCGGTGCTCTCGATTGGCGCCACGCCGTGTTTTCCAAGCGTGGCGGAGAACTGTTTGATCGTGAGCTCGACCCCCTCGAGGAGCCCCTTCAGCCCCGCCTCGAGATCACCGCTCGCAGACAGTTCCCCGGCTGCCTGCATTGCGCGCTCGAGATTATCGAGAATAGAGAGCAGATCGCGCGCGATCGTTTCGTGCCCGTAACGAAACCAGCTCGCCTTCTCCCGGGCCAGATGCTTGCGGGTATTATCGAGATCCGCGAGAGCGCGCAGGTATTTGTCTTCCGCCGCGCGCACGTCATCTTCGAGACGCTCGAAAGCTTCCGTGAGGCTTTCTGCCGTGCCCGTCTCATCCACGGCGCCCTCTTTCGAAGCGCCCCCCTCCCCCGCATCGGCCGGCCCTGTCAGGCCCTCTTCCGGCGAATCCTCCACCGGCCGATCCACATCTTTCCTGGTCCTGCGTTTGGTCACGGAGTGTCCCTTGCCCGGCAGGCGCCGGGGTTTTCGTTTATCCAATTCCGTGGCGCTAATAACGGTACTCGCTCAGAAGCTGGGCTACGTAGTCGACGAGCGGAATGATCCGCTCGTAGTTCATGCGTGTGGGCCCGATAACACCGACGGTGCCGGCGGCCTTCCCGGTGCTCGTGTAGCGCGATGTTATGAGCGTACACCCGTTCATCTCGGCCACTTCGCTCTCCGAACCGATGAGGACGCTCACACCTTCGCTCTCGAGGGTGGCGCGTAAAACCCGCAGGATCTTCGATTTTTCCTCGAGAGCGCGGAACAGCGCCTTCATGCGTTCGACGTCCAGAAACTCGGGCTGCTCCAGAAGACGCGTCGCTTCCTGGACATAAAGATCGCCGCCGCCGACGTCGGCACCGAGCAGTTCGAGTCCCAGCCGAAGCGCGCGTTCATGCAGCCGATCGTACAGGACCCGGTCGCTTTGCCTCTGATCTTCGATCCTGGCGTACATTTCCCGCAGCGTGCATCCCGAAAACGTCTCGTTCAGGTAGCGCGCCATCTTCTCCAGATCGCTCTTCGAATGTTCGCCCTCGGTTCTCACGACGCGATTGTGCACAACGGGCTCATTTGGAATCAGGATCACCATGACGCGCCGTTTTCCGATCTTCACCAGCTCGATGCGCTTGAGGATCGCCTCATCAAGCCGGGGTGCCAGAACAAGACCCGCCAGATTCGAGGCCTCGGAGAGGAGATGACCGGTGCGCTTCATGACGTCCTCCCCCGTCTCGATCCCCATCTCGAACTCGTTTTTGATTCGTGCCTTCTCACGGAGTGTGAGCGTGCGAAGCCGGAGAAGATTGTTCACGTAGAGCCGGAACCCCTGGTCCGTGGGCACGCGTCCCGCGGATGTATGGGGTTGCCGGAGAAGGCCCATGCCTTCGAGGTCGCCGAGCACGCTTCTGACGGTCGCGGGAGACAGATCCACGTAGCTTCCCGCGATCGCGGCCGATCCCACGGGCTGCGAGGTCGAGACGTAGTCGCCAATGACGGCCTGGAGGACCTGCTTGTGCCTGTCGCTGAGGGTCACCATCCAAACGGCTCCATCCCGCCTCCGCCGCGCCTCCGGGGACGGACGCTTTAGCACTCTGGCCAGGCGAGTGCCAACAAGCTATCCACCACCCCCCGCCCTGTCAAGAAAAACCACTAATTCAAAGGGGTTTTCGGCAATCGGCGAGATTCCTTTCGCCTCAAAAAAAGCACAGGAAGGCGTCGTTCGAAAGAAGCCTCCCCCGCTCGGTGAGCGCGACACGGCCGGGCGCTTCGGGGATCAGGCCCGCCTCTACCAGGCGATCGAGCACACCGGGGAAACTTTCGTGAAAGCCTGCGCCGAACGTTTCCTCGAACTCATCCACCGTAAATCCCTCCACGAGTCGCAGCCGCAGGAACACCCATTCCCGGCGGGCGTCTTCGGGAGACAACGTTTCCTCTCCCTCGACGCACGGTTCACCGGCGATGGCGCGAGCCATAAAGCGTTTGTGATCACGAAGGTTCCACCAGCGCCGCCCGCCTGAACTGCGGGCGATGCAGGAGTGGGCACCTGCGCCGATTCCGAGCGAGCTTCCCCTCCCCCAGTAGTGACGGTTGTGAACCGATTCAAAACCTTCGCGTGCGAAATTCGAGATCTCATAGCGGCGGAGCCCCGCCCTCGAGAGCCGCGTGCCGATTAGACCGAACATCTCCGCCTGCTCGTCCTCTCCGGGAAGCTGGAACTTCCCGCTCTTCCATTCCCGATGGTGGCGCGTGCGCGGCTCCATTGTCAGGTTGTAGGCCGAGACATGCTCGGGTGCGAGAGCAATGACGCGAGAGAGATCGTCATCAAGCTCTTCGAGTGTTTGCCCCGGCATGCCGAAGATGAGATCGAGACTCACGTTACCGAACCCGCACGCGCGTGCAAGTCGGACCGCGTCATCAATTTCATTGGCCGAATGCAGGCGGCCGAGGAAGGCCAGGTGCCGCGACTGGAAGCTCTGCGCGCCCAGCGAGAGGCGGTCGATGCCCGCACGCCGCCAGCTTTCAAGAGACGCGAGTCGGAGCGCCTCAGGATTTGCCTCGAGGGTGACCTCACGGGGTGAAAACCTCTCGCGAGCGCACCGCCGCACCTCGCCCATGAACTTCGCGATGATGCCGGGCGCGATGAGGGAGGGCGTGCCGCCCCCAAAGAAGACCGAACAGACCTCTCCCGCTCGCCAGGGGCCGTCTTCCCACCGGAAGCGCAACTCCGCCGTGATCGCTTCGAGGTAGCGCGCTTCCGGTCGGTTGCGGGCAACGGTGATGTTGAAATCGCAGTAGGGGCAACGCACCGCGCAAAAGGGGATGTGAACGTATATGCTGAACTCCATTCCGGCTCCCTCATGATCACGCGCTCCGTCTCTCCGCGTGATGGCGCGCCCATGGAACATACGGTCGAGCCAGAGCCGGGGCAAGCGAACGATTGGGAACATTTGCGTCGCCCTCCCTTGACGCGCGGGAGGGCTCCCCCCTAGACTCGGCCCCGGCCCCCGAGATCGATCCGGGACTACCCGTCCACCCGCACGTGTGAAACTTCCGGGAAAGAGCGATGCCTCCTAAAAGCGCCCCTGCGGGCCCGACCCGGTACAAACTCGACAACGGCCTCGCGGTTGTCCTTCAGGAGAACCACAGCGCGCCAGTTGTCGCATTCAATGTCTGGGTCCGCGCGGGCTCCGCCGAGGAGACCGAACGGGAGTCTGGAATCGCCCACGTTCACGAACATATGTTGTTCAAGGGGACGAAGCGACGCGGCGTCGGGGCAATCGCCAGGGAGGTGGAATCTTGCGGGGGGCACATCAACGCCTACACCTCCTTTGATCAGACCGTTTATTACGATGTGGTCGCGAGCCGCTTCTTTGACACCGGGCTGGACGTTCTCGCCGACGCCGTCCAGAACTCATCTTTCGACCCGGGTGAGCTGGCCAAGGAGAAGGAGGTGGTGTTCGAGGAGATAAAACGTGGAGAGGACATGCCGGGCTCGAAGCTCAGCAGGTCACTCTTTGATACCGCCTTCCGGAAGCATCCCTATGGCCGCCCCATCATCGGCACCGAAGCGCACGTACGCTCCTTCAGCCGGCAGATGATCCTCGCCTTCTACCGGCGCTGGTATGTTCCCAACAATCTCGTCCTGGTCGTCGTTGGCGACTTCAACACAGCGGAAGCCCGTCCGAAGATCGCGGAGGCCTTCGGGAACTTCTCGCCCAATCCATCCCTGCGGCGAAACAGATGTCCGGAACCGGCGCAGAGGGAACCCCGGCTCGAAGTACTCTCCGACGATGTTCAGCAGGGCTATCTCATGATGGCCTGGCCCACCTGCGATCTGATGCACCCGGACACCTCTGCCCTGGATGTTATCGCCCTTGTGCTCGGGCAGGGAGAGTCGAGCCGTTTGTACCGCCGCGTGAAGGCCCGGCAAATGAAGGTGCACGACGTGCGCGCGCAGGCTTACCCCCTTCGCGATCCCGGACTGTTCCTGGTGAGTTGCCTGGTTGATCCATCGCTTGCGCTGGACGCACAGCGCGCAATCCTTCGCGAGGTCTTTCGGTTGCGGGAGAGCTTTGTTTCGGAAAAGGAGCTGGAGAAGGCCAAGATGAATCTCGAGGCCGACGCCATCTACGACAAGGAGACGGTACAGGGGCAGGCTCTCAAGCTGGGCTACTTCGAGACGCTGGCGGGCGGCATCGCTTACGAGGCTGAATACATGAGGCGCCTTGCCGGGGTCACGCCGCGGAAGCTACGGCGGGTGGCGCGGAGCTATTTCAACGACGCGCGCCTGAACCTGGCCTACCTCCTCCCGCCGCCGGCGGCCACCCGCATCACGCCAGACGCCGCCTTCGGCGCCGCCAGGTCAGCGCTCAGGCAGTCCGGAAAAGCCCGCCCTTCGCCCCCCAGCGTGAAGCACAGCGCGAAGGCCACGCTTCTGGCCGAGCTTGCCGGGCATACCGGTGAGGCGGGGGATTATCCCATTCACCGGGAGGTCCTCGATAACGGTGTGCGGCTTCTCATCAAAGAGAACCACGCTGTCCCACTCATTGCGATTCGCAGCATCATGCTTGGAGGATTG
Source organism: uncultured bacterium (assembly GCA_965371325.1). Lineage (GTDB taxonomy): Bacteria > JAUYMQ01 > JAUYMQ01 > JAUYMQ01 > JAUYMQ01 > CBDUXZ01. The sequence continues at coordinate 8,523 of CBDUXZ010000009.1, forward strand.
GCGTTCGAGAACAGCCGCACGAACGGCGTCAGTGAATTCGTCGCTTCTCTCCTGACAAAGGGGACGCGGCGCCGCAGCGCGGAACAGCTTGCCGAAGAGGTTGAACGGATCGCCGGCTCCATCGAGGGGCATTCCGGAAGAAACAGCCTCGGCGTGGAGATCGAGGTTCTCAGCCCATATCTCGATCGGGCGGTCGATATCATGGCCGACGTGCTGCTCGAGCCGGTCTTCGACCCGGAGGAGATCGAGAAACAGCGTACGGACACACTGGCCGCCATCCGGAGACGCGAAGACAACCTCGCGGGCCACGCGATCGATCTCTTCACGGCGACGCTCTACGACGGGCACCCCTACCGCTTCAGTGCTCTGGGCACGCCGCGCACCGTCAATTCGTTCAAACGGCGGACCCTCAGGGATTTTTACGCCCGCGTGGCTGTCCCCGAAAATCTTGTCATATCCGTTGTGGGGGACGTCGACCTGAAGGACGTCACCGCCAGGTTCCGGCGCGCCTTCGGGCGCATGAAAGGCGGCCCCTTCAAACGGCCGCGAAGGGCGCTCCCCACGCGGCCTTCGAAGCGCCGTACCCGCGAAGTGAACAACGAGAAGGCGCAAGCGCATCTCGTATACGGTTTTCTCGGCACCACCGTGAACGACGTCGACAAGTACGCCCTGGATGTGATGAGTACGATACTCGCGGGCCAGGGAGGGCGGCTATTCCTCGAGCTCCGGGATCGACAGAGCCTCGCCTATTCGGTCACAAGCTTTTCGGTCGAAGGGATCGATCCGGGGTACATAGCGGTCTACATGGCAACAAGCCCCGAGAAAACTACCCGGGCGCTGGCCGGCATTCGACGGGAGATCGCCCTCATCACCCGCGAGAAGGTCGGGCCGGAGGAGATCCGGCGCGCGAAGCGGAGCCTGGTTGGGAGCTACGAGATCGAGCTACAGCGGGCAAGCGCGCAAGCCGCGCAGGTGGCTTTGAACGAACTCTACGGCCTGGGGATGGAGGAGTATCGCGCCTATCCTGAAAAGATCCTTGCCGTAAGCGCAGACGACGTGCGACGGGTCGCACGAAAATACATGACTCTCAGCCGGCCCGTGATAACCCTTGTTCGGCCTGCTACTCGCCGGCGGCCCGCCCCCCCGTCCGGGAGTCGCTCCCGCCCCGCCGCTCACCGCTCTCCGGATCGATCGTAATCGCCTGAACACTCGACCACGGGCGCCTCGTCACGACGCGATGCCCCCGCTTCCCGAGATCCGCGATGAGGCCCTCCGGCGTCCCCTCCTCCACCATGAGAACATCCGGCTTCCATTGATGATGAAAGCGCGGGGCATCCACGGCGGCCTGGGTAGCCATCCCGAAATCAACGACGTTCACGATCGTTTCAACCACGGCCGTGATGATCCTCGGGCCACCCGGGCTCCCGACCACGAGCGCCGGCTGCCCGCTGCGAACAAGGATCGTCGGAGACATGCTCGACAGGGGCCGTTTCCCCGGCGCGATGGCGTTTGCCTCGGCTCCTACGAGCCCGTAAACGTTGGGGTAACCCGGCTTGGCGCTGAAATCGTCCATCTCGTCATTCAGCACGATGCCCGTTCCCTTTGCGACGATACCCGAGCCAAAGGGAAGATTGTTCGACTGCGTGACCGACACGGCGTTGCCTGCGCGATCCACGACCGAGAAATGCGTCGTGTCTACTCCCTCCTCGCGGAACGGAGCACCGCCCCCCTCCACCTGTGAGGCGCGCTCCTTCGATATCCCCTCCCCCCGCCGTTTTGCGTAGGCCTTCGAGATGAGGCCGGCCGTGGGGACTTTCACTGCATCGGGATCGCCCAGGTAGGCCGCCCGGTCCGCGAAAGCGAGCTTCATTGCCTCGGCCATGACGTGCACCGCCGAGGGAGAGCCCGCGCCGAGTCCGGAAAGATCAAAGCGCGAAAGAAGATGCAGGATCTCGATTACCACGACGCCCCCCGCGGGTGGCGGAAAACTCAACACCTCGTATCCGCGGTACTCTCCCTGTGCCGGCTTGCGCAGCACCGCCCTGTACCCGCGCAGATCCTCAACCGAGAGAATCCCCCCCCGGGCCTGCACGTCCGCGGCCACGGCCTTCCCCAGCGCGCCGCCATAGAAAACCGACGTTCCCCTCTTCGCCAGCTTTTCGTAGCTCCCCGCCAGATCGATTTGTTTCAGAACGTAATCGGGCGCGGGCGGCTCCCCCCCGACCAGGTATATGTGCGACCATTCGGCGTAGTGGCCGATGCGCTTTCGCGAACGCGCGATCGTCCCGGCCATTCGCTCGCCCACCGGAAAGCCGTCCCGGGCAAGCGCAAGGGCGGGCTTGATGAGCGTCTTCAGGGACCGCGATCCGAACTCGTCCCGGGCAAGCGCAAGGGCGGCGGCCGTTCCGGGCACGGCAATGGCGCGGGGCCCCGTCTTCGAATCCTTCGTGGGCAACCCCTTCTTGTCGAGATACATCTCCCGGTGGGCCTTCAGGGGGGCCACTTCCCTCCCGTCGATCGCCGCACTGCGGCCATCCTTCATCCGCACCAGGATAAACGTTCCGCCGCCAAGTCCCGTATTCCATGGCTCAACAACGCCGAGGGCGAAGGCAACGGCGACCGCCGCGTCCACGGCGTTTCCGCCTTCCCGCAGAACCTTCAGGCCAACTTCCGTCGCGAGCGGATGCGACGAGGCAACCATGCCACCCGCCCCCCCGGGGGGAGCCTCGGCGCAGAGCGCGGACGTGTTCAGCGCAATGAGAAGCAACGGCGATAGCAGGATTGAGCGGACCGCATAGCGCCGGCGAGGCGTTGGTGAAGGGGACGCGGAAACGCGCATGGGGCTCCTCCGTGGAACGGGACCGGGCCCCCATGTATCACGCCGGACCGCAGAAACGCTATCCGGGGGATACGAATTCGTAACCTCGTGGTTTCAAGGGCGCACTCCGGGGGGGCCTCGATCCTCCCGAATTCGGGACCTACCCCGCCCGGATTCGCTTAAATAGGCCTATTTCCAGGCGTGTGCGGCGGCCACCCATCACTGGCACGGGGCTTGCTCAAGAGGAGTGAAGTGTCTGCAGCGGGGTATGGGACGAGGGGTGCCAAAAGGAATTGGAGGCTCCCCGGGGCGAAGGTCGCCAATCTCTGCCTGGATTGCCGGGGAGGTGGAGAGCCGGGGAGTCCCATTCCACCCACGCCGCTGTCGCAACGCTTCAACGGATAAGATGAAGGAACGGTGTCTCCCAGGAAGCGCCGTATCCCTCGGAGAACGGAGCACCTATCGGGTGCTCCGTTTTTTCAGGCGTAACCCTTTGCGGGGATCTCAGCGCACGGGCGATTCGGAGCTTCTTGACTCCAGATCGCGCACCAGCTTGAGGTAAGCCTCGGACGGGGAGATGACCTCGACGCCCATTCCTGAGGGTATTTGCCGGACGAGGCTGGGTGGTGCCTGCCGGGCCCAACGCACGACCCCTTCCAGGAAATAGGAAAACCCGTCGACCTCGAAATCGAGCAGAAGCTGATTTCCAGGCCGAAAGGTGTTGTTGGCAGCAATAAAGAGGCCGGCCTTGGAGAGATTGAGAATGACGCCCGTGGATTTGGTGGCCTCCCTTCCAAAGCGTACGATGTATCGACGCTTGTAACGCGTCCTGTCGCGCTTGTCGGCCCTGATGGCCTTTTTCACCAACTTTGGCCTGGCTTTTAACTTCACCCGACGCTCCTCGATCACGGCCGTGCAACGAGGGGGCGTCCTGGATAGACCTCCCCCCTCCACTTGTCTTGATCGACCAATTGGCCCTAATCTTGAGCAGGCGCATTGCGGGCCCCTCCGGGGTTCTCTTATCCGGCCCGGCGCTTGCGTGCGACTTTGAGCGCGTGCTAGTTCTCCGGAGCCCCCTCGCCGCGACGGGAGAAAACCAGGCATGAGATGCTCGTACTGCGGCACAGACTCGCCGGATAACAATACCCATAGGACTGCCCACGCCACTGCCGATGCCCCCCGGCGATGTGAAGGCTGCGACCGCGAGCTGCCTCCTCCCCCAGCGGGGTCCGACTCGCGTGACTTCAGGCCCGTCACATCGCTCGTGGACAAGCCCGTCGATCCGGCGATGATTGACGAGACCCCGCCCGCCAGGCCGAAGAGAATCGCGGAACTGGAGGAGGACGGCCTCGACGAAGAACAAGACGGGCGAAGAAGCATGGCCGGCGAGGAGCTCCAGGAGAGCGCGCCCATCGGTCCGGACGATCTAAAACCATTTTCGCTGCAGAGCGCACCGCCCTTCGGAGCAGGCACGATGCCCCCTTCTGATCAAAGCCCACCACCGGGCACGCCTCCCGCCGGGAAGCCCGCCGCCGAAGAGAGCGGTCGTGAAATTCCCGATTTCGGCGAGGCGCGGCACATACCGGAACGCGGCGCGGGCCGGGATGTGGAGACGGAGGAACAACTCCCGGTGAAAGGACCTCGGGAGAATGACGCCTGGCCGGGTGATCAGTGGAACTCGTTCCGAGCGGACGCGCGACGCGAAACCCCTCACCACTTCCCCAAGGGCGGTTTCTGGATTCGCGCTTTCGCACTTCTGATCGATACGGTATTTCTCTACTTGCTGGGCTGGACGGTTCTGGCGGCCGTCGCGGTGACCACGGGTTTTCAGGATGCGATCATCGCTAATCGCGCCGCACTCGAGCAGGCAATTCAAGCAGGCTCCAACGCGCTCATGGAGACCCTCGAGCCCTTGCTGGCGCCATACGCCGATACCTTCGGCATCACTCTGTGGGCGTTGGCGATGGTGAGTTTCCTGTACCGGCCGCTCTGTCACGCAACCTGGGGAAAGACCCTTGGTAAATGGTTTCTCGGCCTGCGGGTCATCACCATCGACGGCGCGCCCCTGGGACTCGGCAAGGCTACTCTGCGTTTCATCGGTTACATGATTGCGATCATCCCCTTAAGTTTCGGCCTTCTTTGGGTGGTCTTTGATCCCCAGAAACAGGGGTGGCACGACAGGATAGCCTCAACCTACGTAATCAAGGAGAGAGGATGAAAATCAACAGACACTTTGCCCTCGCCCTGCTCATGGCAGGCCTGCTCGTCACCCTTCCCGGATGCGCGGACGCCGCCGAAGAGGAAGGAAAGGAACCGGCAAAGGAGACGACAACCGCTCCCGCCGGGGAATCCCCCGGCGAATCGACTTCGAAAACGACCGAAGCGCCCACGAAGGAGACAAAGCAAATGGCAACCATCACCATGGAGAACGGCGGCGTCATCGAGCTCGAGTTCTATCCCAAGGACGCGCCCAAGACGGTGGAGAACTTTGTCACGCTCGCCAAGAAGGGCTTCTATGACGGGCTGACTTTCCACCGGGTCGAGCCGGGCTTTGTCGTTCAGGGGGGCGATCCAAACGGGAACGGAACCGGCGGGCCCGGGTACCAGATCAAGGCGGAGTTCAACGCCAATCCCCACGTCCGCGGGACCCTCGCCATGGCCCGCAGCGCCGATACCGATTCTGCCGGGAGTCAGTTCTATATCTGTCTCGATCCCGCCCCTTTCCTGAACGGCAAATACACCGTCTTCGGTCACGTCACGAAGGGGATGGAGGTGGTGGACAAGATTCAGATTGGCGACAAGATGAAATCGGTGGAGATCAAAGGCTAGGGGTATTGCGGCGCCCTGCTTCGGGCGGCCTTCAAGGTCAGGACATCGACATCCGGATCATCGCGCGTGAAGCGCCCGCGCTAGAGCCCCTCTGCGTTCCGCTGTCTCAGGCCGATGTCGTGCCAAGCTTTCTTCTCCGACAGGGTCGCGCCACGGCCCTCACGAATGCGGAAGGCCAGCATTGGCTCTTCGCGCGGCACAACGGCCGAGGTGAGCCGCTCCACGTAAGCCTCATTCAGCGCAAGCTCCGGCATCCCCGCGTAGTAGAGCACCCAGTGGATCATCTCGTGGGTCAGCACTTCGCGCAGCGGCACCTCTGTTCCCTCCCACACGAAGATCGAACCTTCGAGGTACCGGGTGCGCCCGAGGTACGGAGGGTCGACCAGCGCCGATGATCCCCTGACGACTCGCGGGAGCGACGTTATCTCGCCGGGACCGAGGCCCGCGGCCCGGAGCGCATCGGCGAGCGCCAT
>CBDUXZ010000010.1:0-14378 GCA_965371325.1 uncultured bacterium
GAGGTTCTACAATGCTTCCTGGAGAGATGCCCTGCCAATTCAGAGGACCACCCTTTCATGAAACTATCCGCCGCGCCGCTTACTACAAATCGGAAGCAACCCGGGTTCAGTTTACCCCAAAAGGGGGTTAGAATCCGGCGACAGGCGCAGGCTACACCCTGAACCGGGGTTCAAGGTCAGGGCGTTTCACAGACCAGGAGCAATTAGGAGGACTTGGGGCGGGCCGAGGCGCTCAGTGTTTCGATGACCTTGCAGCGGCCCGTCTTCTGGTGGGCCAGGCAGAGGTCGAGGGAAGCTTTCAAAACTTTCCTGACGTGGCGCAGGTCATTCATCCGGGCGTTGACCTGCGCGAGGCGCTGCGTGATGAGTCCCTGAACGTTGGCGCAGCGCGTGGGGCGAAGAAGCGACCTTACGTCTTCCAGGGTGAAGCCCGTGGCCTGGGCAGCGCGGATGAAGCGCAGTCGATGCAGATCGGCCTGGCTGTAGAAGCGGTAGTTCGCGGGGCTTCGACCGCTTGCCCGAAGAAGCCCCGCGCGCTCGTAGTAACGCACGGTGGAGGTGGCAACTTCCGCCGCCCCGGCAAGCTCTCCAATCGTGAGACGAGACTTCATAAGAAAGCCTTTTACCTGACCTTGGCGTTGACTTCAAGGATGAACAGGCGACGGGCTTCACCTCGAGCTACCCGTCGGATCGGTCGAAATTCTCAGGCATGATCTGAACTGAGGCTTCGCGGAGCGCGCGTTGCTATCCCTTCTGCGCGCGGGAGATCTCGAGGGCCTTGGCCTCCAGGCTCCGGGTGTAATCGTCCCAGGCGGTCGCCTGATCTCCATCGGGCTTCCACATCGTGAAATGGCAGGTGGACGCTCCGGCGGGAATGGTGCAATCGAAGCGGACATCGAATCCATCGCGACCGGTATGCTCGCGATAGGCCTCCATCATTCCCTTCACGAAGTATCTCTGGACGCGGCAATCAAATGCCTTGTAGGTGTCCTGGTGGGGGCACCAGAGGATGTCGAAGGACGCTTTCTCATCACTCTCGATACGCGGGTCTTCAAGGCTGGCATAGGCAATCCGGTTCACCACCGTGGCGTAATAGCTGAGGTGCTCCGCAGCGGTCATCTCCTCCGGAATCGGCGTTCCCTCGAGGATCTGCCGTCCGATATCATGGCCGACCCTCTGCAGCGCATCGTAGACCAGCTTCTGCCCATCCGCGCCGAAGGTCGCCTCGCATGCCTTCAGAATCCCAATCACGGCAAGCGCCTGCATCGTTCCCCACTGCCATAGCGTCGCCGGGTCGAAATCTGTCTTGGCGAGCACATCCTCCTTCAGGCGCTTCAGCCCCTTTTCGTAGGGTTGATTGAACCTGAACCTCTTCCAGCTCTCCTCATCACGATGCTCCCAGTGCGCCACCGTTGCCTCCTTCGCCATGCCCCCGCCGGTTCCTGCCCGGTAGGGGGCTTCGCTCCTTCGGTTCCGAAATACGCCTTTCGCCCGAATGGCGCTAGGGCTGCTACCGGGCGGTGAATTTGGCTGCCCGCTTCCCGAGGAACGCCTGGATGCCTTCTTTCGCGTCATCGGTACGGGCCACAGCCACGATGGCCCGGGCCTCGCTCTCCATCTGGGTCTCCAGGGTGTTACTGGCGCCCTCGAGCAGGAGCTTCTTTACGGAGCCGAACGCATTCGTGGGTCCGGTCGCAAGGGTCCGCGCAAGCCGCTCCGCCTCTTCCTGCAGCTTATCATCTTCGACAACACGGTTGACCAGGCCCCATTCGAGCGCCTCTTCGGATTTCAGCACGCGGTTGGTCATCATCAGTTCCAGCGCACGCCGCGCTCCTACAAGACGCGGCAGGTAATACGTGCTGCTGCCGTCGGGGGTAAGGCCGATGGCGGTATAGGCGACAACGAACCGGGAGGACTTTGCGGCAAGAGTGATATCCGCCGCGCACGCAAGACTGAAGCCCGCGCCCGCGGCCGAGCCATTGACGGCGGCGATAACCGGCGCGCGCATCCGTACGAAGCTCGAGATGCCCGCGTGAAGATAGGTCGTCAGCTCCCTGAGCAATCTGGGAAGGCCGTCGCCCGCCGGGCCGAAACTCGTGACATCCCCGCCGGCACAGAACATCTTACCGTTGGCTTGGATGAGGACGGCCCGCACCGCGGGATCTTCGTCACACTGACGCGCAACGTGCATAAGATCGCGCCCCATATCAAGATTGAGGGCGTTCGCCGCCTCGGGACGGTTGAGCGTGATGTACGCGACACCATCCCGCAATTCGAACAAGAGGGTTTTGAAGGTCATCGGTGCTCCGCATCCGGTGTCTGTGAGGGACCCGGCCCGTCCCCTCGTCGGGACGGCACGCACCGGATGAGTTGAGGGGCCGCGGGGAGCGGCGCCCGTACTGCCGCCCCGCGCTCTTGACAAAAGGTTAGTGTGCTTCGCCGGATCTGCGCAAGTCTCACCCGTGACGGCGCCGAGCCTTCGGAACGCTCATCCGCGCTTCCGAGAAAGCCCGGAACGACCCAAACCGAGGGCAGCGACGATGGAAATGACGAGGAACAGGAGGAACCCCCTCAGGGAGAGCGCGGGGAAGAGCGGTGGATCCGGCGGGTCGGGGGGATCGAGCGGGGGGATGAGGACATCCACGTCGATGGTTCCCAGTCCCGTCACCAAGTCGTAGCCGGGACCGGCGTTGTAGTCCCCGTTCGATCCGGAGGTGATGTCGTTAAGAGCGTTCGTGCCGCAGAGGGCGTAAAGGGCGGCGCCCGGGTTCCCCAGCCCCGAGCCGCCAAGCTTCTGGTTCAGCATCGCGTAGAAACCCGCCCACTGGGGCGCGGCGCCGGAAGTTCCCCAGACGATCCACCAGGTTCCTTTCTGGATGACATAGTTGCCGGGCGCGCTGGCCGCCTCCAGAGCCACGTCCGGAACAAGCCGCTTCGCCCCGGGCTGTATGCCGCAGCCGCCCTGAAAGGAGGGCCGGAAGAAGAGATTGCTGATCCCCCCGCCCGATCCGCTCCACCCGACTTCCGAACCATAGCCGCCGCAGGCGGGATCTCCGGAGGTCATTCCGCTGCTGCAGCTCGCCGACGTTCCGCCGACTCCGATCACGTGGGGCGAGTTCGCGGGGTGATCCACGGTGAGGATGTCGTTGCAATCGCGGCTGCCGTCATCCCCTGACGCGGCGAACCATGATTGGCCGACGGCGTTGGCGTTGGCGAAGATGTTGTCATTTGTCGTCTGGGTCGAGGAAGAAACGAGGGCTTCGCAATTTCCCCAGCTTGTGGAGACCACGTGGCCCGGGTTGTCGATGACAACGAGATTGTACATGACGGCAAAATCCGTAAAGAGCGTCGAGGCGGCCATGTAATTGAGGATCTTCGCGTGGGGAGCGGTCCCGTGGGCGTACTCCACGTCAAGGGCGATTTCGATCGACTGCTTGTTGTTGAACTTGCACCCCTTCGCGTGCGGGGCGCCGGTGCAGACCTGAGCGCTGCCCGCGGGAAGCTGGGGAAGCCCCCACTGGTTGTTGAACGCCGTGTTGTCGCTCTCCTTCCACGCGTAGGCGCCTGCGATGACCATTGTCTGGCCGGTCCCGTCGAAGGCCGTGCTGTTGTTGTAGAAGGTGTGCAGATCATTCGGGCTGAAGCTGCAGCACCCGCCGCCCTGGGACGCCTTCGGCGCCGCGACGGGCCCCAGAACGCGTGCGCGGGGACGCATCTCGCTCAGGTTGTCGAGGCCAATGACCCCGACAACGTAGGAGGCCAGGTGATCGGGAAGCGAGGGTACGGCGAGCGCCGCATAACGTCGGACCCCTTTATAGAGAACGGCGTGAAGGCGGACTCCGAAGGCGTGCTCGATCGCCGCCACGTTGCCCGTCGCCTCAACAAGGAGGCGGTTCGGGAAGCGGCGCGTGACCGCAAGTCCGCTGTTCCGAAGATGATCGACGACCGCGCGCTCTTCCGCCGGGGTTGGCGCGTATCGCGCGTTGAATGCTTCCTGCGTGAGAAACTGGTGAAAGATTGGAGATCGGGGATCCTGGACTTCCTCGAGGAAGTCCTTCAGCCCGTCACGATTCCTCAGCTCCAGGCTCACCACCACGCGCTGACGAACAGAGCGGGGCAAGGGCCCGAGATCGAGGGCCTCCCGGGCGAGGGGCGAGGCGGAGCCCGGGAGGGCCACCCGGGGGGGTGCGCCGGCAGCGGGGTCCCCGGGAAGGAGGAGCGCCACCGCCAAAAGGAGGGAACTACCGGTTTTCATTGACACGCTCCCTGGATATCCCTGCAGCACAGGGCTGGCCGATTGATTATTGTTCTCCTTTCCGCGCAAAACATCCACCCCGCCACAACCAGGCATGTCGCGCGCCCCTTTTATCACGTACCGTAAACTCCCAGCAGGGCAGCGAAACCGGGGTATCCTTAATAACCCCAAACTCCCAAAAAAAAGACGTGCCAAGCGGAGATTTTTCCTGGGACCGTTCGCGGATGTATCGGATAGTCCGCTGGTGATCTGCAGCAATATCGTAAACTTCCCTTCCCAGTAGACATTATGAACCTAGAGAATTCTGCCACACCAGATCCGCACCATCCAGCCCGCACGCCCGGTCAGAACGCGCACATCGAGCGGTCCAATCGCCCGCATCGGGAGGAAGTGCGCGCCGCGCAGGGGAAGCTTACGAACCACGATTGGGTCAAGTTCCCTGAAACACCCGTCGATAAAGCCCGAACGCCCGGCATGAGACGAGGAGGGGGTAGGAGGAACAACATGGTCCGAGTAATCAGCCTGAGCCTCATGCTCACGGTCGCTGCGCTTCTGGGAATGGGAACGTTTCCGGGCACCGCAAGCGCCGACATGACCCTCCCCGTGGATATCCGGGGTGTGATCTACGCCGACAACGCGCCACCCGTTCGTGCGAACTGCAGCGGAAAGGAAGGAAACACCGTAACGTTCGTCGACGGTGATGTTTCAGTTGGTGGAAACCCCATCTTCATGTTCGATCCCAGCTGCGAACTCCATTCGGCCCAGGGAGTTTTCACGGATGGCGAGCGCTGGAACGGCGAGGAGATCGACGAGGAAGAGGTGTTCGATACCGTCACGGACAGGCGCGGAAACGAGAGCTTTCAATCAATCGTACAGATTGAACGCACCGGCTCCGGGTCGGGCATGATCGAGCTCGTAATCCAGTATAGGGCACGCTACCCGGTCGATCGCGCCACGGGATTATTGATGCCTCCTCTCCGGGATGCCCGCGGGAGGATGATCATGATGAACGACTCCACGGATGAAATTTTCGTGGGGACCTGGAAGACCGGCAAGGTGAAGTAACGCGGATACCTTTTCGCCTTCGGTAAAAAGCCCAGGGGTCCGGCAGGCCCCTGGGTTTTTCCGTTGGCCCAGCCTGCTGTGATGACCGCGGCCGGTTCAACCCTAGAGCGCCTCGATGCGCTCCACGGCATCCTTCCTTCCGGCGATAATCAGGGTATCTCCCTCGACAATCCGGTCTGCTGATGAAGGAACGCGGATGTGCATGTCAGCGCTCTTCCCCAGCCTGCTCCGGATGAACACCACATGGGAGCCATAGGTGGCCGGCAGGTTGAGTTCCGCCAGAGTGCGGCCCAGGAGCGTGGGGGGCGCGAGGATCTCCTGAACGACGTAGCCGTCTCCGATATCCACCTGGCGCGCGCTTCCCACAAAACTCACGGTGGTGGTGAGGGTGCCCGTGAGATCCCTGCGCAGCCATTCCCGGTTCCGGGCATTGATGACGTCCTCCTTCCGAACGACGCCGATGAGCTTCTTGCGATCTTTATCACTCACGACGGGTATCTCATCCATGGTGCTGTGACTGAAGAGGCGCATGACGAGATCCAGATGATCGCGCTCGGTGACGGTCGGCCGGCCGGTCACAACGAGATCTCCGGCGACAACGAGCTGCTGAAGGTCCTCCTGATCGAAGAAAAGCCGCCGCAGCTTGTCCAGTTCGATGACCCCGATAAGCTCCTCACGTTCGTTGACAACGAAGTATTCCGAGTGACGGCTCCGCACCACGAGGTCCAGGAGCACGGGGAATTTCGCGGACGCGGGGACGATATCCGGCTCCCGGTCGATGATGTCCGAAACCCGAAGGGCTTTCAGGACGTTCGGATCATCCTCCTTGAAGAGATCCACCCCGCGCCGCAAAAGCTTGATCGTGTAGATCGATTCCCGGTTGAGCCAGGTGGCCGTGAGGGTGCTGACCACACAGGCGCTCATGAGCGCGGGGATGATCGTGTAGTCACCCGTCATCTCGAAGATCATGATGATCGCGGTAATCGGGGCGTGTGTGGTCGCGGCGACCACCGCGCTCATCCCGACGAGCGCGTATGCACCGGAGCTGGCGGTCGAGCCCGGAAACCACTGGTTTAGCAAGGTGCCTACCACACCTCCGGTCACCGCTCCCATGAAGAGCGACGGTGCGAACACGCCGCCGGAGCCGCCCGAGCCGATCGTGAGCGAGGTCGCAAGAATTTTCGCAACAAGCAAAACCGCGAGAATCGTCAACGGGAGATTCCCGGTCAGCGCCGCGTTGATCGTCGCGTAGCCGACACCGAACACCTGCGGGAGCCAGATGCCGATGGCGCCGACCAGGAGCCCGCCCAGGGCCGCGGTCATATAACCGGGGATCGGCAGGCGCTCGACGATATCCTCGGAGCGGTAGAGAATCTTGATGAAAGCCACGCCGACCAGCGCCGAAATAACACCCAGCGCCATGTAGGGAATCAGCTCAAAGGGACTCACCAGCGCGTACTTGGGAACCTCGAAGGCGGGAACATCTCCCAGGTAATAGCGCGAGAGAACCGTTGCAACGACCGACGAGATCACGATGGGGCTGAACCGCGTCACCCCGAAGTCGCCCAGAATGATCTCGACGGCGAAGAGCGCGCCGGCAATGGGCGCGTTGAAAGTGGCGGCGATGCCCGCCGCAGCGCCACAGCCCACGAGCGTACGCAGATGACGGGAGGGAACCCGGAGTAGCTGCCCGATGATCGAGCTGAGGGCCGATCCAATCTGGACGATCGGACCTTCCCGGCCCACTGAGCCGCCCGAGCCGATCGAGACGGCCGATGCGAGCGCCTTGACGGCCACGACCCGGGCTCGGATCATGCCGCCACGAAGGGCGACCGATTCCATGACTTCCGGAACGCCGTGTCCCCTGGCTTCGCGCGCGAGGAAGTAGACCAGCGGGCCCACGATCATTCCACCCACGGCAGGCGCCAGAAGACGCCAGTGCCACGGGCGGCTCCAGGCGATCTCGAGCAGATCCTCGCCCGGCCCGAAAAACCCCCCCTGCACCAGCATGATCAATTTCCGGAATGCGATGGCGCCGAAGCCCCCCGCAAGGCCGCACGCGATGGCCACGAGCACCATGAAAAGGTGGCCCGAGGCCCAGGCCCTGGGTGGAGCGGGGTTGCCGGTTGCGATGGCTCTTCTCCGTGGGGTGCGGCGGGGCCGCGTTTCCGCGACGCGGGGGTAACCGAACTACTAGCCCATTCCTGCCGGGTGAATCAAGGGCTTCGGCGAAAAAGCAGCCTCCCGGGCGGCGCTCAATCCTTTATTTCGAACTGCCGGGTGACCTCGCGCCGCAGAACTTTTCCAAGGCTGTTGCGCGGCAGGCGCGCGACGAAACGGATTGCCCGGGGTGCCTTGTAGGCTGCAAGCCGGTCCCGGCAATGGGTGATGAGCGCTTCCTCGTCGGCACGGGCCCCCGGCCGACGCACCACCATGCCGACCACCACAGCGCCCCATTCCTTGTCGGGACGCCCGGCCACCGCGGCTTCGAGAACGTCGGGGTGATCGGCAAGCGCGCGCTCGACTTCGGCGGGATACACGTTCTCCCCACCCGAAATGACGAGATCGGCCCGCCTGTCGAGAACCGTCAGCATCCCATCGGAATCAAGACGGCCGACATCGCCGGTCTGAAACCATCCGCCGGACCGCGGCGATCTCCCGGCAGCCGGAAGCCCCCAGTAGCCCTTCGAAACCACGGACCCTCTCACGCAAATCTCTCCTGCCTCGCCGGGACCGGCCGGGGTCCCGTCGGCCGCGGCAATCCGGAGCTCGACGCCCGCGATGGCCCGCCCCACCGTTTCCGGGTGCGAACCCAGATCCCCGGGCGGCAATGTCGCCACCTGGGACGCGCACTCGGTCAGGCCGTAGGTCGTCGCCAGGGGGAGCTTGCGGCGAAGCGATTCCTCGATCAGATCGCGCCGGGCCGGACCGCCGCCCAGCAGAACGCATCGCAGGGACGAGAGATCCGCGGCGGCGGCGGGATCCGCGTCGAACATCCGCTGCAGCATCACCGGCACGACGGAGAGGAGCGTCACGCGCCGCGCAGCGATGGCATCGAGAATGCGCGCCTCCTCGAAACCCTCCTCCAGAACAACCGTAAAGCCGAAGAGCACCGCGCGCATCAGAATGGCCAGGCCTCCAACGTGACAGAGGGGCATGCAGAGGAGCCAGCGATCGTTCCGGTGCGCGCCCAGGCGCTCCGCAAAGCCCTCCGCGTTCGCGAAGTGATTTCCGTAGGTCAGCATCGCGCCCTTGGGCCTCCCCGTCGTGCCGGAGGTATAGATAATCGCCTGCAGGGTGTCAGGCGAAAGATCCGGGGGAAGGCATGCATCGATCCCGGAATCCGTCCCGCCGGGCGGCTCGGAGATTTTCCCGCTAAGCGCGGCGCGTGTCATCCGGGCAGAGCCGGATGCGGCGCGCCCGGCGGTGTCGGCCTGCTCCGGGTCGTGCAGCATGAGGCGGGCGCCGCAGTGATTGAGCTGCCAGTCGATCTCGTCGCGCGTGAGGCGGCTGTTCAGCGGAACGAGCACCGCGCCCAGCTTTGCCATCGCGTGGATGGCGATGACCGTCTCGGGACGATTTCCGGCCAGGAGCGCCACCCGGTCTCCGGCGCGAATGCCGAGCGAGTCCATGCGGGCGGCTGCCCCGCACGCCCGCGCATCGAGTGCGCCGTAGCTGAGACTCTCCCTCCCGGTCATGAGCGCGGGGTGATCGGCGTCCAGCATGGCGCGACGGGCAAGCCAGTCAGCCATTTGTAGATCTCCTGTCCGCCCGCAGGCGCGCTATTGCGCCGGGCTCCAGGATGACGCCCAAACCGGGACCGGGCGGGACGATCATTTCGCCCGCCTCGATTCTCAGCGGATCGCGCACGACGTCCGCGACGAGAAGCTCCAGCGTGCCGAGCCCGCATGCCCCCGCCAGTGGTCCGGCCGCGGCGGCCACGTGAAGGGCGGCGGCAAGTCCGATCGAAGTGTCCATCATGCCCGTCACGACGGCACCCAAACCGCATGCCCGCGCCGCTTCGATCATCGCCACCGCGCCCGTCATGCCGCCGGCGGGGGGAAGCTTTACGATCACGAGCGAGGCCGCGCTCATCGCGGCGATTTTCCGGACGGCTTCGGCGTCCGTCGCCTCCTCGTCCAGCGCGACGGCAATCCCGGCCTCCCTGGCCAGGACGGCCGTGGCCGCAAGATCGCCCCGCCCAAGGGGCTGCTCCACGTAGTCGAGATCGAATGCGCGAAGCGCGCACAGGCGCGAGCGCGCTTCTTCCTGCGTCCACCGGCCGCCGGCGTCAACACGAAGCCGCGCCTCCCCTCCGAAACACGCACGCAGGGCTTCGATCCGCGAGATGTCTTCGTCAGGCGTGCCGCTCTTTATTTTGAAGGTTCGAATTCCCCGCGCCCAGGCCGCGCGTGCCCTATCCAGGAACGACCCCTCGGAATCGGGCGCAAGAAGTGCGTTCACGGGAACGCGCCCGGTGCGGCACCCGCCCAGAAGATCCGCGGCCCGGATACCGCGGCGCCGCCCGCGGAGATCGCAGAGCGCAATGTCGGCGGCGCAGCGGGCATGGGGAGTGAGCCGCGGAAGAAGATTTTCGAGCGCGTCTTCGGGCAGCGGCGCCGTGAGAGCGTTTTCCAGATCCTGCTGCACCGCCTCCGCGCGAGCGCCGTCGAAAGCCGGAGCCGTTGCGCACTCCCCGACCCCCTCGGCGCCGTCATCGGAAAGGAGCCGAAGGATGACGGTTTCAAGCGGCGCGGCCCGCGCATCCGTTTTCGGGACGCGGAGCACGAATATGTCGATCTGCGTGATCACCCCGGCTCTCCGAGCAAAAGACCGATGGCGAAGAGCGCTCCGAAGATCAGATGAAGCCGCGCCGTCCCCCGGAGGGCCGCGTTGAGCGACGGTCCGTCCACGCGGGTCAAGACGGCGCGCAGAAGAGGCGGGACGAGGGGTCCGGAGAGCAGGGCCAGCGATCCGGCCAGCGGAAGCCGGCCGGCGGCGGCGAGCAGGGGGGGCGCCGCGAAGGCGCCGAGCAGGAAGAGGCCGTACTGCAAGCGTGCCGCGCGCCGGCCGATGATCACGGCGAGGGTGCGCTTTCCCGCCGCGCGGTCGGTGTCGATGTCGCGGATGTTGTTCACCACCAGGATCGCCGTGACGGTGAGCCCGACCGGGATCGACGCGGCAAGGGCTGACGCGGAGATCGTTCCGGTCTGGACGAAGCAGGATCCGGACACGGCCGCCACCCCGAAAAAAAGGAAGCAGACGAGATCGCCGAGCCCCAGGTAGCCGTAGGGCATGGGGCCGCCCGTGTAGAGCATCCCCGCGGCGATACTGAGCAGGCCCAGCACTGCGATGGGCCACCCGGCGATGGCGATGAGAACAACGCCGCAGGCGGCGGCGAAGCCGAAGCAGAGCCACGCCGCCCTGAGTACGTCTCCCGGGGCGATGAGCCCTGTCTGCGTGACCCGCACGGGCCCCAGCCGGTCGGCGTTGTCGGCGCCCTTCTTCCAGTCGAAGTAATCGTTCGCGAGGTTGGCGCCAATCTGAAGCCCGAGCGCTCCGGCGAGCGCCGCCGCGAAGGCCACGGGATTGAAGGCCGCCTCTCTCGCTCCGATCGCCGTGCCGACGGCGACCGGCACCACCGCCGCCGAGAGCGTCGCGGGGCGTGCCGCCAGCAGCCATGAGCGCAACGGCGCCATGGTCAGGGAAGCCGCGGGAACTTGGAGAAGTCGGGCCGGCGCTTCTCGTTGAAGGCGTTGCGCCCCTCCTGCCCCTCCTCCGACATGTAGAAGAGCATCGTCGCACTCCCCGCCAGTTCCTGGATCCCCGCGAGGCCGTCGGTGTCGGCGTTGAAGGCGGCCTTGAGGCACCGGATCGCCATCGGAGAGTTCGCAAGGATCTCTCGGCACCAGGCCACCGTCGTCTCCTCCAGGCGTTCGTAGGGAACAACCTCGTTCACGAGGCCCATGTCGAGCGCCTGCTGCGCGTCGTACTGGCGGCAGAGGAACCAGATCTCGCGCGCCTTCTTGTGCCCCACGATGCGCGCCATGTGGCCGGCGCCGAACCCGCCGTCGAAGCTCCCCACACGGGGACCGGTCTGCCCGAAGCGGGCGTTGTCGGCGGCGATGGTAAGATCGCAGACGATGTGCAGCACGTGCCCCCCCCCGATCGCGTAGCCCGACACCATGGCGATGACCGGCTTGGGGAGCGAGCGGATCATGCGCTGCAGATCGAGCGCGTTCAGCCGGGGAACACCGTCGCTTCCCACGTAGCCCGCCTCTCCGCGCACCCGCTGATCACCGCCGGAGCAGAAGGCCTCCTTCCCCTCCCCCGTGAAGATGATCACACCCACATCCGGATCTTCTCTCGCCGCGGTGAAGGCGCCCATCAGCTCGAAGAGCGTTTGTGGACGGAAGGCGTTGCGGACCTCCGGCCGGTTGATGGTTATTTTCGCGATTCCCCCGGCGGTCTCATAACGAATGTCGGTGTAGTCCCCCCCCGCCTTCCAGTCCGGAATCATCGGCTGTGTCATCGGCTCTCTCCTTGAATTTCGACCAGGAACGAATCAACCGCCGCGATGAGCGCGCTCGGCTGCTCGAGATGAATGGTGTGTCCGGCCCCGCTGATGATCTCCGCACGGCCCTGTTTCATGAGGGACGCCGCCCTTCTCGCTGCGTCCCGGTACCCGGTGTCGCCCTCCCCCGCCAGAAGAAGCACGGGCATCCGGAGCGCGGGAAGCTCCTCCCACATCGGGGAGACGGAACCCTGCCCGAGCCCCCGGAGACAGGCGGCCAGCCCTTCGGGCCGATGGGCCATCCGCATGGCCCTCTCCCGGGAAAGAAGCGCGTCTGGAAGCGCCGCCTGGGAGGCAAAGAGCGGCTGGCGCATCCATGCATCGACAAAAGCGGAAAGCCCGTCGCCGAGGAGCTTCTTGGCCAGCGCTTCGTCGGCCTTCCGGCGCGCGGCGCGTGCTTCAGGATCGCGGATACCGAAAGACGCCGACTCGAGCACGAGCCCGCTCACCCGCGCCGGGTGATCGAGGGCGAAGCGAAGGGCCACGCGGCCGCCCATCGAGTAACCCAGGAGTACGCAGCTCCGAATATCGAGATCGTCGAGACGCCGGCGCACCCAGGCGACGCAGTCTGCAAGCGTGATCCGATCGGGAAAGGATCCCTCACCGCCGGAAGGACCGTGTCCCGGGAGATCGATCGCGAGGGTCCGGGTCCGCTTTCCGAGAAGGGGCAGAAGATCCCGCCACGCCTCGGCGCTTCCCGTGAAACCGTGGAGGAGGAGCAGCGGCGGCTTCCCGCGTCCCGCCTCGAGCAACCGCTCATGCATCGCGAAGCGCCTCCGACGCCGCCCCTTCGATCTCCGCGTGAATTTCGACGTTTCGCTTCGGATCGGTGCGGAACTCGAGGATCCGGCACTCCCCGCTCTCAAGCGATGCCGCGACGGCCGGCCGAAGAGCCTTCGCGTCGCGGATGACGCGGTGGCCAAGGCCGAAAAGATCGGCCGCGCGAGCGAAGTCGAGACCGTGCGGCGTGGCGAAAAACTCCTCGAACCGCTCGACCTGGCGGGCCTGCGGCAGGAAGTGGAAGATCCCGCCGCCGTTGTTGTTGACGACGACGATCGTGATCGGAATGCCGTAGCGCCGCGCGGCCAGCAGGCCGCCCAGATCGTGCAGGAAGCTCAGATCGCCGACGAGGAGCGCGGTGGGACCGTCGGAAACGGCGGCCACCCCCAGGGCGGTCGAAACGACCCCGTCAATCCCGTTCGCGCCCCGGTTTGCCAGCACGCGGATGTCGCGATCCGTTCCGGGGAGGAACGCATCGAGATCCCGCACAGGCATGCTCGAGCCCACAAAGAGCGTCGCACCGGGGGGGAGCGCCAGGGCGAGGTCTCTGGCCGCCCTCCCCTCGAACGGCTCCTCGAGCGCATCGATGGCCCCTTGCACCGCGGCGCGGACGCGGCCGTTCGCCTCCCGCCAGGACGCGAGCCAGGAGGACTGTCCGTAGCGTCCTTCACCGAGCATCTTGGCCGCCGCGCGGCAGAGCAACGCGGGTTCGGCGCGGATCACGTCCGTCGCAAGATGAAGCGGGTCGCGGTGATCGCCGCCGGGATCCACGAGGATGTAGCGACCACTCTTGTCTTTCTCGGATGAAGCGTTCCCGGCAACGGCTCCCCTGCTCCCTCCTGAAAGCGCGAGGTGCTCGCCCAAAGCCTTCGAGGTCGGCATGGCGCCGATCTGAACGATCAGTGCCGGCCGGTGCCGGGCGGCGAACGCCTCCACGCGGAGGAGCGCGTCATAGGCGTCCATCACGAACTCCGGGGGGAACGGCCCGGCCCGAAGCCCCGAGGTGATCTCGGCCAAAACAGGGTAGCCGGCGGCGCGGGCGAGCATCGTCACCGCAGCCGCCAGGTCGCGGTCCCCGCCACTCTCCCCGCAAACGATGAGGCCTTCGGGCTGGGCGGCGATGAGATCCGCCAGCGATTGGACCACAGCCTCCTCCGGGGCAAGACGCCCTCCCGCGTGCGAGATACGCGGGCGCGGATCAAGCATCGCCGCCTCGCTGGGCGCCCTGGCAAGCAGTTCCGGCGCGGGCGTGAGCGGGTCGCGAAGCGGCACGTTCAGGTGAACGGGTCCGGCCGGCGAAGCACCGGCGGTGGCGGCCGCCCGGGCGCCCAGCGAACGGAAAAAACGGACTGAGGATGCCGTCGCGTCTGGCGCGGAAGCTTCGAAGAACCATTTGACCGTCCCACCGTAAAACTTGATCTGATCGATCGTCTGGCCCGCGCCGCACGCGCGCAGTTCCGGTGGGCGGTCGGCCGTGAGAATCACCAGCGGGATCCCCGCGTAACGCGCCTCGATCGCCGCGGGGTGAAACCCCGCCGCGGCCGTGCCGCTCGTAGAGAGGAGCACGACGGGCCTGCGGGTCGCCTTCGCAATGCCGAGAGCGAAAAACCCACCGGACCGCTCGTCGACGTGCGACCAGCAACGCAACCCCTCCGTGCCGAGGAGCGCCAGGGCGAGGGGCGTCGACCGGGAGCCGGGCGAGAT
>CBDUXZ010000011.1:0-14351 GCA_965371325.1 uncultured bacterium
CCATTGCGCATATTGACATCATCAGAAAGATCGCGACAAAGTATTCTGTGCCGGTATTGTTTTTCTTCATTCCGTCACAACCCGAGGTGTCAGATGGTACAGGCGCAGCTGAGAAGATACTTGTATATTTTGAAGAGTCTGATCGGGTAATTGACCTGTATGACGACTTTCGAAGGGATTTGGACCAGAGAAAAGTATCTCTCTTTTGGCCAAATGATGGTCATCCAAACGTGGAAGGCTACAGGTTCATCGCGAAAACCATCTTCAAGCATTTCAATGAATATTTGGATACTACACAAGCGAAAGTGATGATTGAAAATTAAGAAGCGACGTTAATATGAACATCGGAGTTTGTCTTACTGCTGAGCACGTCTCCCCGCGCTTCCGAACTTCGCGCAGCAGCCTGAATGGGTTTCAGGTAGGCTGTGGGCAATTTAGTCCAGTTTCCCTTCGTTGCGCCGTGCAGGAATCAATGTGAAAGGACAATACATGCAAGAGACAAAGGTACACTCGTTGTCTCGCGAGCTATTGATTACTCTTTCCGTTTTCCTCCTCGTCAACATTTTAAGCGCGCAATTTCAGTCCGTGATATCGCGTCAACATGGACGACCATGGGAAAGCGCATATTATTACGATATGGCCGAGGACTTCAGAAAGGGCGAATCGCCTGAGACCAGAAGTCCATGGGCGTATAGGATAGGGGTTCCCTTCCTAGCCTCATTAGCGCCAAGCAAAGATATGATGCAGAACTTCCTCACAGTGAACATCATTGCAAATGCTCTCATCTCTATGCTGCTCGTCATCTGGTTGAGGCTCTACATAGTCAATTGGAAGGTAAGGATGCTACTAATTCTTATGTTCTTATTATCATGGCATTCTATGCCTCGCAGGGTGTTTTATGCCCCCGTAATGATAGATCACTGGGATAAGGTTTGGCTCCTGGCAGGAATGATAGGAATCCATAAAATTAAATCCTGGCGCCTAGGGCCGGCGATCGCCCTTCTGAGCCTCGTTTCCGCAGTTGGGGTATTCTTTAGAGAAACAATGATGCTCATCCCCGTCGCGGTCTTATTTGCTTCTAACCCCATCCAATTCATTAGGAATGACTTTGTCTTCAAGATTAAGAGCTGGCCCCGCAAGGTGTTTTATGTCCCCCTCGTTTTCAGTATAGCCGCTTTCATCTCTGTTCGACTGATGGTGACCCCCGAAGCCGTGAATTTTTTCCCACTACGGGACGCTGCTCGGGGAGTTTACGAAATGCTCCTTTCACAATATGTCCTTGGGTGGTTTATTGCGTATGGACCCATCCTGGTGCTGGTATTGTATAATTGGCGGAATTCGATGAAGTATTTGATGGAGCACCAGTTTCAGCTGTTCTTGTTAGCTGGTGTCGTCCTGCTGTCCTGGATTGGGGGAGTCACTGTTTACAGATTTTCATACTGGGCGTTTCCGATCCTGTTCGTTCTCATCGGGAAAGCAATAGAGGAGCGCACTCAAGAACTGAAATCGCCTCTTTTCGTTGGAATTCTCTTGATATCACAGATTGTGTCCCAACGCGTCTTCATGTTGATACCCGACTATCCAAGCTCTGCGCCGTCACGATTTCCAATTTTTACACCGCTAGGGAATGATGTACCTCTACTCGACGTCATAGGCATTGGAGATGTCGAGGTCTGTTTCTTTGCGCTGCTCGAATATCTTCTCTTTTCGGCGTGCGTTCTTCTCTATTTGCATTATCGGAGAGGGAGATACAAAAAGCTGCAAAGCGCTATTTGAACATGCTTTCTCGGGATTTAGTGGGGCCGACACGCTAAGTGCATTTGGTAAGGCTCCCCCTCTTTCGCTGCAGGGGGGCCCGGCCTGGCGCCTTCAATTCGAGCAAGGTCTGATCCGTCTATGACTGCAATCCTCGGGCTTTCGGCGTATTACCACGATTCGGCGGCCGCGCTTCTCGTCGACGGCAGGATCGTGGCCGCCGCGCAGGAAGAGCGGTTCAGCCGGAAGAAGCACGACTCGGGTTTTCCGTCCCTGGCCGTGGCCTACTGCCTCAAAGAGGGGGGCATCGCGCCATCTGATCTCGATTATGTCGGGTTCTATGACAAGCCCTTCCAGAAGTTCGACCGGCTGCTCGAGACCTATCTCGCCTTCGCGCCCAGCGGCTTTGGCTCCTTTCTCAAGGCGATGCCGCAGTGGCTCCGGACAAAGCTGTTCCTCAGCAGGGAGATCCGGCGGGAGCTCGAGAACCGGTTCACGAAACGCTGCATCTTCTCGGAGCATCACGAGTCTCATGCCGCGAGCGCGTTCTATCCCTCCCCCTTCGAGGAGGCGGCGATCCTGACCCTCGACGGCGTCGGCGAATGGGCCACGGGAAGCTTCGGCTTCGGCCGCGGCAACTGCATCACCCTGACGCACGAGCTCCGCTTTCCGCATTCCCTCGGCCTTCTCTACTCAGCCTTCACCTACTACACCGGCTTCAAGGTCAACTCCGATGAATACAAGGTGATGGGACTGGCTCCCTACGGAGAGCCACGGTATGTGGATCTCATTCTCGACAAGCTGCTTGACCTGAAGGACGACGGCTCCTTCCGGATGGACATGTCGTACTTCAACTACTGCCAGGGCCTCACGATGACGTCGAAGAAGTTCGACGGTCTCTTCGGCGGGCCGCCGCGGCGCTCCGCTGCGCCCATCACCCAACGGGAAATGGATCTCGCGGCCTCCATCCAGAAGGTCGCCGAGGAGATCATGCTCCGCTGCGTGCGCCACGTTCACGCGGAGACGGGCCTCAGGAACCTCTGCCTCGCCGGCGGCGTCGCCCTTAATTGCGTTGCCAACGGGCGCATCCTTCGCGAGGGACCCTTCGATAAAATCTGGATCCAACCCGCGGCCGACGACGCCGGGGGCGCGCTGGGCGTGGCGCAGCTCATCTGGTACCAGCTACTCGGAAAAGAGCGCATCGTGGATAGCCGGGACGGGCAGTCCGGCTCCCTTCTCGGTCCCCGTTTTTCGGATGCCGAGGTCCGACGGTATCTCGACGGCGCGAACGCGAAGTACGAATACCTGGAGGATGAGGAGACCCTCTGCGACCGGGTGGCGGATCTGATGATCTCGGGCGAGGTGATAGGCTGGTTCCAGGACCGGATGGAGTTCGGGCCGCGCGCCCTGGGGGCCCGCAGCATCCTCGGAGACCCGCGCAATACCGGCATGCAGGCCGTCATGAATCTGAAGGTAAAATTCCGCGAGGGGTTCCGCCCCTTCGCCCCGGCCGTTCTCCGGGAGCACGGGCCGGAATATTTCGAGATGAAACCGGGCGACGAAAGCCCCTACATGCAGCTCGTGGCGCCCGTCCGGGAAGAGAAGCGGTGTGCGCCGACACCCCAGGAGCAGGCCGCACGCGGGATCGACAAGCTGGAGGCCATTCGCTCATCCATTCCAGCGGTGACGCACGTGGACTATTCCGCGCGCATCCAGACGGTCGACGAAGGGCGCAACGGCCTCTATAACCGCCTGATCGAAACCTTCTACAGGAAGACCGGCTGCCCGGTCGTCGTGAATACCAGCTTCAACCTCGGCTGGGATCCGATCGTCTGCACGCCGGAAGACGCCTACAAGACCTTCATGGCTTCCGACATCGACGCCCTCTGCATGGGGCGCTTCCTGATCAGGAAGCAATCGCAACCCGCCTGGGTGGCCACATCGGACTGGAAGCCCTTCTACGATCTGCTCAGAAGCCCCTGCTGCGAGGGCGATCTGCGTCCGGATGAAGCCCGGCTCTCCTGTTCGAAGTGCGGACACCGGTTCGCGGTGGACAACGGCATTCCGCAGCTCTTCTGGCCCCACGAGAAAATCGGCGAAGCCGGGGACGTGACCGAAGCCGTCAAAGCCTTCTACGAAGAGACGCCGGTCCCGAACTATGACGATCACGATTCGGTACGCTCCCTCCTGGAGAAGTCGCGCCGCGGCATTTACGCGCGGAAGCTCAATGATGCGATCCCCTACAACTGCGATGTGCTCGAGGTCGGCTGCGGGACGGGCCAGCTGAGCAACTTCCTGGGAATCGCCTGCCGCCGGGTGCTGGGGACCGATCTCTGCCTGAATTCCCTCCGGCTCGGGGAAAAGTTCAGGAGCGAGCACGCGCTGAACCGCGTGCGGTTCGCCCAGATGAATCTCTTTCGCCCCGCGCTCAGGCCGGAGAGCTTCGGTGTGGTACTTTGCAACGGCGTTCTTCATCACACGAGCGATCCGGAGGGGGGACTGAAGGGGCTGGTGCCGCTCGTGCGCCCGGGCGGCTACTTCGTCGTCGGTTTCTACAACCGCTACGGCCGGCTCATGACCGATTTGCGCAGGGCCATCTTCCGAATCACCGGCGGGCGCGGTAAATGGCTGGATCCTTACCTGCGTTCGACCGGGATGAGCGAGGAGAAGCACCGGGCGTGGTTCGCGGATCAGTACCTCCATCCGCATGAGTCCAAGCACACCTTCGGCCAGATCCTCGATTGGTTCCACGAGTGCGGCCTGGAATTCGTCCGCGGAATCCCCTCGGTCACCCTCTCGGGCACACCGCTCGAGGAGGCCGATCTTTTCAACCCTACGACGGAGGGAACCGCGCTCGAGCACTTCCTGGTTCAGCTCAAACAGATCGGTACCGGGAGCCGCGAGGGCGGGTTCTTCGTCCTCATCGGCCGCAAGCCGGACCCTACGGAGCCGCCGGGGAAGACTGATCCGCGGATCACCGATGAAGGAGCAAACAAGTGGCCTTGATAGAGCTGAACCTCAATCCTTCGCGCCGGGATCTGCGAACCTTCGGCCTGGTTCTCTTCCCCGTCTTTTTCGCCCTCGTCGGCGTGATGACCTGGAAGATCGCCGGTTCGCCCCAGGCGGCTATCATCATCTGGTCGGTCGCCTTGGGCATTACACTGACGGGGCTCGTTTTCCCTCCGTTCATGCGGGCCGTTTACGTTGGGTGGATGTACGCAGCCTATCCCCTCGGATGGACGATCTCTCATGGGATGTTCGCGATCGCCTATTACGGTCTGCTCACACCGCTCGGCCTCCTGATGCGACTGGCGGGTAGGGATCCGCTTACACGCAGACTTGACAGGTCCAGGAACAGTTACTGGATCCGGCGAAAGCCGGCCGAAAGCATCGACCAGTACTTCAGGCAGTTCTAGGAAAGGGAGGAACCCGTGACGGAGAAAAACACCGGGACAGAAGCGCAAAGCGAAGACCAGCTCGCCCGGAAGGCCGAGGAAAAGCAGAAGGGAATCCTGTCGGAGTACTGGGCCTTTCTTCGCCAGGAGAAGAAATGGTGGCTGGCGCCTTTTCTTCTTTTCCTCCTGGCGGTGGGGGCCTTCGTGGCGCTCGGCGGCACGGCGGCAGCGCCGTTTATCTACACGCTCTTCTAGGATAGAGAGGTGTCCGACTCTGTCCTAGGGCGGCGTCGTCAGGGGCCCACCTTCCATTTGGGAACATTTTTCTGCCATTCGGGGACGTATTTGTCCTGATACCAGGGTGGGAGTCGGCCCGTTACCGGATCCCGCAGACTTCCCCAATGATCGATGCAGTAGACGCGGTCTCCGCCGTAGCCCACGGCCTCCTGCAGGTCTTTGCCGTATTTCACCGCGACATCCCCGCAATCCATCAGCCAATAGAGGTTTGGATCGTCGCTGGCAAGGGCATGTTTGGTCATCATTGCCGCGCCACGTATGTTTTTTTCGGTGTGCTCGTACCGCTTCGGGAGCAAAACATTATTAGGGATATGCTTGTCGTTGTGAAGATCATCATCCCAGGCCTCCTTATTCTGAAGCCGGTGTCCGTACTGAGCTCTTAGTTGCTTGATCGTTAGCTTTTTCGGATTTGGGGCGAGGCCACCGCCTTGCGGAAACCCCTCTGTACTAACGCATCCCCCGGCCCGATTGAGCGTCATCTCGCGCTCACCCCAGAACCCGGACTGTGAGGGGCAGGTCGCCCGCCAGCCTTCAACCCGACGCATACCGCGAAGCATCGCCGCCTGATCGCCCACAAACCGGTTGAAATTCTCCTGCGGGGTCCCTCCCGTGTATTCCTTCACATCCGACCAGTCGAGCCCATCGGAGCGGTGAACTTCATCGATTCGCGCCCAGCGGAAGCCCTGCTTGACGCGCGCGCGCGCGTAACGCTTCACTGCTTCTTTCGTCCACGGATGGGCGGGGTTCGGAAACTGATGGGTACCCTCGGCCCGGTCGCGGTAGATGTCGCAGAGCCATTTATAACCAGAGCTGACGACGTGCAACATGTCCCAGGGGTCTCCGGCTTTCCAGGAAATCGTCCGTTCGTCTCCCTCGGGGGCCCTGCAGGTTACGCTGCCCGCCCGGATGTGATGAAGAAGCGCCTCAGAAGGCACGTCCTCGAAGCTTCCGTAGATATGGTTCTTCCAGTAGTTGCAGGTGCCGACGCGACCCGGACATCGCCAGGTGAACAGAACGGTGTAGCGCAGCCAATCGCCCCCGTAATTCCGCCCGCACCGGAGCAACTTGGCCTGCCTCATCTGCTTCTCATCCGCCTCGACGATCTCGCTCGTTCTCAAAACCTCACAGATATAGGCGGTCGAAGTAGCCGCATGGATGAACCCCCAATAAAGCATCCTCGGAGGGTCCACCCGAAGGCTGGCTGAGCCCGCAGGCCAACCGCTGTCTGGTCCGATCAGGACGACACCCAATACCAGCAATCCAAGTAACCAGGGAAACCCGGACCGGCTTTGCATTTCAGTTCCTCCTTCCCCGGGGCAGCTTGAGGATGTGCTTAGCGATTCGGCCGGCCGCCTTCCCGTCACCGTAGGGGTTGATTCGACGGGCCATGCGCCCATAAGCCCGCGGGTCGTCAAGAAGCCGTCGCGCTTCGGCGACGATGCGCCGGCGCACGGGACCCACGAGCTTTACCGTTCCCGCCTCCTGCGCCTCCGGGCGCTCGGTCAGGTTTCGCAGCACCAGAACCGGTTTGCCGAGGGAAGGCGCTTCCTCCTGGATGCCACCGGAGTCCGTGAGGATAAGCGTGGCGTGAGCCATCAGGGCCACGAAGGGATGGTAGTCAAGGGGAGGCACCAGGTGAATTCGCTTGCGCTTCCCCAGCATCGGCCGAACGACATTGCGCACGGCCGGGTTCAGGTGAACCGGATAGATGACCTCCAGGTCCGGATAGCGATCGACCAGGTCGACGACGGCGCGGCAGATCTCACGCATGGGCTCGCCAAAATTCTCGCGGCGATGTGCGGTGACAAGGATCAACCGGCGGGAGGGATCGGGCTGCCACCCGCGAACGGCTGGCTGCCTGAGAGGCTTCGCGGCCACGGCAAGGACGGCGTCGATGACGGTGTTTCCGGTAACCAGGATACGCGATTCGGAAATCCCCTCGCCCAAGAGCGCTTCACGCGCACCGCGCGTGGGTGCATAGTGCCAGTCGGCAAGATGCGAAGTAAGAACCCGGTTCATCTCCTCCGGATAGGGCTGGAACCGGTCGTGTGTCCGCAACCCGGCCTCGACGTGACCCAGGGGGATACGCGCGTAGAAAGATGCCAGCGCCGCCGCGAAGGTGGTGGTCGTGTCGCCCTGCACCAGCATGACGTCCGGCCGTTCTTCTTCGAGCAGGGACCCGACACGCGCCAGGGCGCGCTGTGTAATCTGGGCCAGGGTCTGCCGCGGGCGCATGATGTCCAGATCGTGATCCGGCACGATCCCGTAGAGCGACAAGACCTGGTCGAGCATTTCACGATGCTGTGCGGTGACGACCACACGGGTCTCGAGCCGGGGGGTCTGATCCCGAAGCGCCGCGATCACAGGCGCCATCTTGATAGCCTCCGGGCGTGTACCAAAAACGAGCAGAACACGAAAGGGCGGGGCGCTTCGCTTCCGCCGCCCATCCCCCCGTATTTCACGCGCCTTCCTGACCCGACTCCGTCTCTTCACAGGCATTCCCTCACCCCCTTCCGAGGTGCGAAAACACGACGTATACGAAGGGCGCCTTGATGGTCACCCCCTCAGGGGATCCCCCCGGGGGGTGCCGAAACCTAGCATACCGGGAGAGAGGTGGACCCCGAAATTCGGACAGCCTGCTGAGGTGTCTCCGCAGACTGAAGCAGAGGAGTCGGAGTGATAGGAAAACGACGAAAGCGCCTTAAAGCTCCTGGTTCAGAGAGTAGAACAGCAGCGTATCACGGTGCGTGATCGTCTCCATCCATCCCCCGGGTGCCGTCGAATCTCCGTCAAAACTGGAAATAGATAAAGGTCTGCGACTCTCCCGTGAAGACAACGAGACCGACGATCAGAGCCGCCCAGGCGGCCCCCAGGCCGAGGGGCCCGAAGCGCGTGACGGGCGAAGGCTCCTTCGTTCGCTCACGCCACCCGTCCAGGAGGAAGGTGCAGCCAGCCAGAACGATGATCGTCAGCACGGCCATCGGGGATCCGAGACCGGGCCGGGCCAGTCCCCCGAGCATGTGGAAGGCCTGTCCGAAGCTCTCGGCCCGGAAGAATATCCAGGCGAGGCAGATCAGGTGGAAGACGAGAAACCTGGACAGGAGGCGGCGCCCGAAGCCTCGCGGCACCGGCCGCCTCCCCACGAAGGCCCTTTCCAGCGTCAGGTAGAGGCCGTGCAACAGCCCCCAGGTGACGAAGGTCCACGCCGCCCCATGCCAGAGGCCGCCGAGCCCCATGGTGATCAGCAGGTTCCTGTAGGTGATCCAGCGCCCTCGCCGGTTTCCGCCCAGGGAGATGTAGAGGTAGTCTCGCAGCCAGGTGGAGAGCGAGATGTGCCAGCGCTGCCAGAACTCGCGGAAGGATGCGGCGAAGTAGGGCTGCCGGAAATTCGGGGAGAGCCGGAAGCCCATGATGCAGGCCAGACCGATGGCGATGCTGCTGTACCCCGCGAAGTCTCCATAGATCTGGATGGCAAAGCCGTAGGCGCCCACCAGCGTGTCGCCAACGCTCGGCTGATCACTCCGGAACGCGCTGTTGGCGATGGCCGCGGCGTTGTCCGCCAGGACGAGCTTGGTGAAGAGGCCGATCAGGCAGTAGGAGACGCCGCGCCGTACCCCCTCGGCCGTAATGGGCTGCAGCTTTCGAAACTGCGGGATCATGCGGCGGCCGCGCTCGATGGGGCCGGCCACGAGCTGCGGAAAATAGCAGACGAAGACGGCAAAGGTGAGCAGATTGCGCTCCGGCTTCATCTGCCCGCGGTAGACATCGATCGTGTAGGAAAGGGTCTGAAAGGTGTAGAAGCTGATCCCGACCGGAAGAACGACGTTCAGCGTAACGGCATCGATCTCCCAACCCAGGCCCCGGGTCAGCGTGGCCAGGCTACCGGCGAAGAAGTCGTAGTACTTGAAGACGCCCAGGGCGCCGAGATTCGTGAGGCAGCTCAACATGAGCCAGCGGCGGCGCACAACGGGGTTCCCCGACCGGTCTATCTTTTTCGCGGAAACAAAGTCCACCGCCGTCGAGAGTGCAATGAGAAAGAGGAACCGCCAGTCCCACCAGCCGTAAAAGACATAGCTGCTCACCAGCAGGGTCAGGTTCCGGACGTTAACCCGCCGCGAGAAACCGTAGACGCAGAGAACGACTACAAAAAAAGCCAGGAAGGTAATCGTCGTGAATTGCATTCGGCTACTCGTCCTGAACGGGGCAGACCCGGCTCCCTGAAGGGATGCGTCCGTCCGTTACGCTTGGGAAATCATAGGAGCTGCATCAGGGGAGGAACGAGCTTCGAAGCCAGGAGGGGGTAGCCCTCGGCCATCAGATGGTCGTCATCATAGAAGTACTCGGCGGGGATCGTGTTGACCAGGTTCAGGCATCCCACGCCCGCGCGCGCACTCAGCTTACAAACCTCTCCGGCGACACGCACGAGGGTGCTCCAGTCGGCGTATTCGTACCGCTCGACGATCTCCCGGTTGAGGGGTGTGACGAAGGTCACGAATGCGATCTCCCGCGCCTTCAAGATCGCGTCGATTCTCGCCAGCTTCTCGTGGATCACGACAGCGTTCCGGTCATCGAGGGAACCGTAGCCCGTGATGAGGCTCTTGAGGTCCGCCTCGGGAAGCCGCCCGGTCGTCCACAGCTCCCGGCGAAGGGGGCCCGGCCTGGTCCGGCGCAATCTAAATCCTATCCGCCGGGGAAGCACCCCGTTCCTGCCAAGGAGAATCGGCATCCGGGAGAGGTACTTCCGGTGGCGCACCAGCGCGACCCGGTCGGCCTGACGCCGGGCCGCGCGCTCGACGCGATCCTGCCAGGTCTTGGCGTCCCTCTCCCCCCAACCGACGTCGTGGTAGGCAGTGGCATGGGCCAGGTGCGTCGAAACGAGCACCACGTCCCCCGGCCGCAGGGGCAGCTTTCTTACGATTTCCGCGACGTTGTCCAGCCCCACACCACCATGTCCGATGGGGCGGACTTCCACGGCCGGTTGGGTCTTGCGAAGCGCCCTTTCGAGGACGGGACCGGGCGCCTCGCGAGGCGCCACGTCCAGGCCGACGACGGTGGAGTCGCCGATGAGCCAGACAGCGGGCGCTGGGGTGCGATCTCGTTCGGCAAGCACCAGCAACGCTCGCTGATCGTAGAAGAGCTCGGACGTCGCCACGAGGGGCAGCCCCCAGCGCGCGAGTCCCTCCAGGGCAAGCAGCAACGCCAGGCAGAAGACGATGGCCCGGGCGAGACCCGGCCTTCGTCTTCCGGCGGTTTCTTGATCGGCCCGTCGCTCATCCGTCATCGGCATCGATCGCTTCTCGGAGGCCCTTCAGAAAAAGTCTTTCTTCCG
Organism: uncultured bacterium; assembly: GCA_965371325.1. Taxonomy (GTDB): domain Bacteria; phylum JAUYMQ01; class JAUYMQ01; order JAUYMQ01; family JAUYMQ01; genus CBDUXZ01. The sequence goes on from CBDUXZ010000011.1 coordinate 10,777, forward strand.
CCCGAATCCATTCACGGGTACTGGCGGCATAAAGTATCGAGAGATCGAAGGACGAAACAAGAGCGACGCCCACTCCTGTTTAACCCAAACCCAGAGGTGCCCTTGCGGGAGAACCCAGGAGGACGTCGCTCATGATCAGTATATCCGTAGACTTGACGGAGGCCAACGGGCTTGTAGATAACGCGTGCCGAGAGAAATCCGCACTGCTTCACGCCCCCCGTTTGACCCTGGCACGGCGGACCCACCTTTGGCCTGGGTTTCGGATCACGCTCTCAAGAGACTGCGTTGAAGCGGCCCATCGGTTGACGCTATGCCATTATGTATGCGAGCATACGACTCGGTAAACAGCTTGTGCCGCGAGGCAAGCCATGGGCCATCCCATCATCCGGGTCTTTCTGGCTATATGCTTCTCATCCTAATCCTCAATTCCCTTCCTGCTCTGGTTCCTCCCACGGGGAACCCACCCTCGGAAAGGGTGGGGCTCTTCGCATCCTCCGGGGCGCCGCGTCGCGTTACAGGCACGCCTCGAGCCCCGAAAATGCCCCGGATGCGCGCGCGTATGCCGAGCGGAGAACGCCCTGGGAACGGCGCAACGCGGTGTGGAACTCTGGCACCACGCTTCCTTTATCCGTTGCGTGAAGCCGGGTATCCATGAGCGCAGGAAGGCAGGCAGAAGGCTGCGCGCCTGCGGTCCGTCTGATCGTCTGGGCCTCACGGTTTTTCCGGGGACGACCGCTGCCCGGGCGTAGCTCCCCCGAGCTTTACTTCGAGATGCAGTGGAACCACGCGAGAAGGGCGCTCCTGCCTTACCTCGAGGCGCACGCCTCCCTCTCCGGGCGCCGTATCCTGGATGTCGGATGTGGCCGCGGGGGGGCCACGGCCCTCTACGGGAGCGCCGGGCCGGCGCTCACGGTGGGGATCGATCGCGACGTGGATCTTTTGCCGAAGAAGGGGGACAAGGCGTGGGACGCGGTGCGTTTCGCAGGGGCGGACGTCACGCGCCTTCCCTTTGCCAACGGCGCTTTCGACCTCGCCATTCTGGACAACGCCTTCGAGCACCTGCCCGACCCGGAAGCCAGCCTCGGGGAGATTCGCCGCGTTCTCAAGCCGGGCGGCCGCGTGGTGCTCAATTTCCCCTCGTGGCGAGCGCCCTGGGGCCATCACATCTACGACTTCATTCCCATCCCGTGGGTCCATCTCGTCTTCGCCCAGGAGACCCTGGTCCGGGCTATCGATCGGACGGCGGAGCGGCGGACCCGGGCCGGGGAGGATCCCGGCTACGTCGAGTACTGGCGCGACAGAACGGTGCGCCAGTTCGTCACGGGACTGAACCGCATGACTGTGCGCCGCCTGGAGTCGGTGGTGCGGAGAACCGGGCCGTGGCGCACGCGAGACATGGCAGTTCGTTACGAGAGTCGCTGGGCGAAACCCCTCGGCTTCTGGCCGGGCCTGGCGGAGTTCTTCACGCGTGGCTTCGATCTGGTCCTCGAGCGGACCGACGAATCCGGGGAAGCGATGAGGACCGGAAAGGCCTTCCGCGGGCCCTTCCTCAACGTGCTGAGGGGCCGCATCGGCGGGCGGCAGAACGGCTAGCGGAATCGGCCGACGGTCCTGCCTAAAGTAAAACCCCCGCGCTGCGTCACGCCCCCTGTTTGCCCCTGACACGGCGGACCCACCTTAAGATCTGCGCGCGCTCCTGGGGCAACGGAAAGGGCAACACCCACAGAAGTCCCGGATAGGAGAGCACCATGATCAACCGGATGGCGGCATCCAGCAGGGGCCATCCCGTGTCGATCATCTTCGCCGCGACGAAAACGGCGAGTGCAGCAAGCAGCGCGACTCCGATACGTCCCCATTCGAAATTGATCGGATAGATTTTCTGGTTGATGAGGTAGTACGCGACAGGAAGAACGAAGCATGCGGCGAGGGTAGCCCAGGCAGCGCCGTACATTCCGTAAGGCGGAATCAGGATGAGGTTCAGGCCCAGATTCAGGGCGGCGGCGAGACCCGTGAAGACAGGGATGAAACCCGTGCGCTTCTTCAGATCGATCCCCACCTCCAGGATAATAAAGCTCCCGTGAATGGCATAGGAAAGCGCGATAATGGGAACCACGCCGGCCGCCGCGTGAAAGGCGGACGGCGTTAGCAGACGGATTGCGTCGTCGGCCAGCGTCGATACCCCCAGCGCCACAAATCCGGTGACCACGAAGTAGTAGGTGAGCGTGTGCGCGAAGAAACGCTTCGCGCCCTCCTCGTCTTCTCGCCCCTGGGTGAATACGACCTGCGGCCAGGCCGTGCGAAAGGCCATCGTGATGAGGACCACGACCATGCCAAACCGATAGCCCAGCGAGTAGAGGCCCACCTCGTCCATGGTGCGGTAGAGCCTCAGAATATAGCGGTCTACCAGGTCGAAGACCCAGATTGCGAGGCCCGCGGGGACGAGCGGCAGGCCGAATTCGAGCATGTCCTGCAACAAGCGCGGCCTGAAACGCGCCTTGAGCGCTCCGATGAACCAGGGAATATAGACTATCGCCACCACCGCGGTGGTGCCCACCGAAGCCAGCATCATGCCGTAGGCGCCCATCTTTTTCACCACGACGAGCCAGATTGTGAGCGCGACGCCCACAAACAAACTCGCGAATCCCACTATCGCGTATGCCTTCGAGGCCTGAAGAATGCGGAACATCGTGAACCGCACCGACTCGATAGCAAAAAAAGGCATTCCCAAGGCGATGAGCCAGACAAAACGGGCCTGCTCCGGATCGTCGAAGACCAGCCTCGCCAGCGGCCGGGCCCACAAGGCAAGTCCCACGCCCAGCAGGATCGAAAAGCCAAGCAGTGTCCAGGATCCCGTGGCGACCGTCTCCCGGCGATCCGCCTCTTCCTCGCCCAGAAGAATGTAGGAGCGTGTCATGGCAGACGGGAGGCCGAGGAACTGCACTTGCGAGAGCACCGTTTGGATCAGTCCCGCCAGGGCTACGATCCCGTAGTCGCTGGGGGTGAGGTACCGCGTGTAGAGAGGGATGAGAAGGAACCCCACGAGGCGCCGGGCAATGCCCGGGATCCCGTAGAAGACGGAATGACGCAGAAGGTGTCGGAACCGCTCGATCACGCCGGCCTCCCGACGCACCGCCGGTAGAGGCTTTCAAGCCGCCCGCACTGCGTCTCGAGATCGAACTCCGCCTGCATGCGCGCGCGCGCCGCCTCTCCCAGGCGGATCCTCAGAGCCGGATCCCTGGCAAGGCGTTCGAGGCGCTCCGCAAGGGCGGTGACATCGCGCTCCGGCGCGAGGAGACCCGTCTCTTCATCCAGGATGATCTCAGGGATCCCGGCATGAAAGGTCGATACGCAGGGGATCGCGAGGGCGCAGGCCTCGATCAGCGCTGTCGGGGTTCCCTCCTGATCGCCCGCTCCATCGGTCCGGGAAGGAAGGAAGAACACGTCGGCGAAGGCCATTTCTCCGAAAACCCCCTCGCGATCGAGTCTGCCGGTGAAAACCACCTTCCCCTCCAGACCGAGGGCACGGGACCGCGTCTCGAGATCCCCTCGAAGCGGCCCCTCCCCGACGATTCGAA
>CBDUXZ010000012.1:0-14108 GCA_965371325.1 uncultured bacterium
GTCACGAAAATGGATTCAGACGGGGCGAACAAGACGACGTGGTCGCCGGGCGGAGACCTCGAGGGCATCACGATCACGGACCCGCAGGGGAGCATCGCCTATCTCGGCCGCGAACATCCCGACGCCGTCCTGGAGTTCAATCTCACCACGGGCCTCCTCACCGGCAATTCCTGGGACCTCACGCCCTGGATGGCCAGCACCAGCAACAATCAGGGACTCGAGGCGCTCACCTGGGTCGACGGGCGTTTCTACGCGGGCCTCCAGGAGACCGGCACCCTCTACATTTTCGAGCTGGGCGGTGGCGGCGCGGTGACGTTCATCGGCACGATGGCGTCGCCGGGCGGGCGAGCCGACATCTCGGGTCTTCACTACGACGACGTGACCGAGACGCTCTACGCCATCTACGACACTTCCAACGTGATCGTGGAGATGATGGCGGACGGCACCCTCTTGCGCGAGTACACGCTGGCCGGCGACAACCAGGAGGGGGTGGCGCTGATGAGTGATTGCCCGGCGGGAGAGGCGACGGTGTTCATTTCGGAAGACCCCGGCGAGGTGTGGCGCTATGGCAGCTATCCCGTGGTTTGTTCCGCCGGCGAAGTTCCGGCGCTGCCGCGGGGCGGGCTGGTCCTTGTTTGCGCGCTGGTGCTCTTCGCAATGGCAAGGGCGGCTCGGCGGGAGCCTCGCCCTCCCAAAATCGAATAGCGATCCCAAGTCACGACGAACCCTCCCGAAAAACCTCATTCCCCGCCTAGAAACCCCGGCTCGCCCTCCCATTGACCCCATCGCCGGCGCGGCCTATTTTCAGGGCGTCTCCTGGCCCAGCGAAGAGGCGCCCATGCACACCTCCACCGCCTTTGCCGAGCGGCTGAACGAAGCCACGGTCAAGAAGCACTTTCACCCCATCGAGGACCTCGACTGGTCGGTCCCCCTCGACCTCGAGTCCCCCTACCGCTACCTCCCCGAGAAGTTCATCTCGCTCCGCGGCACCGTGCTCTACGATCAGATGAGCGAGCGCGACAAGAAGCTCCTCTCCTTCTACGAGAGCGTGAGCTACTTCTCGACGGGCATCTGGCTCGAGAACATGCTCATGTACGGCTTCCTCTACAAGCTCTACGCGATGGACTACGCGAACCCCGACGTGCGCTACATGCTCCACGAGATCGCCGAGGAGGCGAACCACTCGATCATGTTCCACGAGTATGTGCGGAAGGCCGGGGTGGGTTACGCGCCGGCGCGCTGGTGGAACCGCGCGCTCGGGCGCTTCGGGGCGCGGCAGATTCCGTCGGTCAATATGTATCTCTTTTTCATCGGAATTCTCGCCGGCGAGGAGCCGCCCGATCACTTCGCGAAGGCGGCCCGCGAGGACGACCGGGTGCACCCGCTTGTGCGGCGCATCACCGAAATCCATTCCATCGAGGAGGCGCGGCACATCGCCTATGCGCGGGAGTTTCTGGGGAAGCGTTTCCATGAGGCAAACGCGCTGCAGAAGATCCACGCGCGTTTCGCGGCGCCCATCTCGGTGCGCGTGATTGTCGGCGAGTTCTTCACGCCGCGGTGGCCGACGGGGTATGACCAGGCGCCGGACCACCTGAAATTCTCACCGGCAATGAAGACGGCCATCGACCGCACGCGGCGGTTGAAGAATCCGGTGAAGCAGAAGCTTTTCCGCGATTCGGTGCAACGGGTGGTGGGGTTCTTCGAGCAGATCGGCCTCATCGACGAGAAGACGCGCTCCTACTGGCGCCGCTGGGGCCTCGTCGAGTCCTGACGCTGGCGCCGGCCTGAAAATTGCCGGGTCTCATGCGTTCCCCGACGGCTCGGCGGGAGCCTCGCCCTCCCAAGATCGCCTCGGCCTTCCAAAACCGCCACACCCGCCCATAAACCGAATCGCCGTTCCTAAGAACCCCGGCGGGCGTCGAGGCTGAGGGGACCGGGCCCGGCCGCGGCCAGCATGAGCAGCCCGCCCATGATCGCGAGGTTCTTCAGAAACATGATCCGCTGCAACCCCTGCGCGGCCTCGGGATAGGTCCAGAAGTTGTGGAAGATGAGCGTTGCCGGCACGAGGAAGAGGAAGAGCGCCAGCGCGCCGATTTTCGTCTTGAAGCCCAGGAGAAGCGAGAGGCCGCCGAGCACCTCGAAGACGATGGCCAGCGTGAGGAAGAAGGGAATGGCCGACATCCCCCGCGAGGCCATGTAGCCGGCCGTTCCTTCCCAACCGGCGATCTTCCCGAAGCCGGCCAGGAGGAAGATGGTCGCCAGTAGGATCCGCCCGATGAGCGAGCCTATCCGTTCAGGGTTTTCCGGCATGTGAGGGCCTCCTTCCGGGGGGGGTGTCGCGAGCCGGGGGAGCCCGAGGAGGGACTGGATGTGGCGGTTAGCGGGTGATGATGTCGCGGGGGCGTATTTTACACCCCGACCGCCAAAGTAAAGCCGGAAATTTTACGCGGCTCGGCGGGAGCCTCGCCCTCCCGAAAACTGCCTTGCACTTCCGAAACCGTCTCGCGCGCTCCCTGGCGGCTCGGCGGGAGCCTCGCCCTCCCAAGGACTCCTGGAGAGGGGGACTGTCCCCCTCTTTAGTCCCCCTTTTTACCCTTTTTAAACGGGGTCAGGATGGAGGAGGCCGCAACCTGCGGAACTTGGGTTTCGAATCGCCGGGCGCGGGCGGCCCCGGGGATGGGGATGGGAACGGCGGCGGCCTGATCGGGGCACGCAGCCCGGGGGTGGGGTCGAATTCTTTCCAGTTGCCCCAGGAACCCCTGTTGGGCTTTTCGGCGCGGACGTGAACGCGCGCCTTGGCTGCCGATCCGAAAACCGTGAGGGGCACCGCGATCTCCGACGGGGGCGGCAGCAGCTGGTCATGGCCCTGGGGGTTCAGGCTCTTCCACTGCCCGTTGGTGAAACCCTGGTACTCGAAGCGGTACTCGCTGGATGAGAGCAGTCCGCCGAGTCGAATTTTCACACGGTTGAAAGTGACGGTCGTCGTGATTCTTGGCGGCGGCAGCGGCCGCAACTTGCGAACGGTCCCCGAAGACCCGCCGTCCGTCCCCTCCTTGGCATCGCGTCCCGCGGCCACACGAACGTCACGGATTTGCGGCTTGAGTCGATCGCCTGCCTCGCCCACATAGTATGTGGTCCACGGGCTCCAGGGGCCCTTGTACTCGGCACTGCTCCTGCCGCGGGCGCGTATCCTGAACTTCCCCTCGCCCGCGCTCCACAGGTCGAAGTTTGCATTCGAGGCCTGATCCCGGGTCACCGCGAATTCCATGCTCTTCCAGTCATCGTCCTTCTCGCTCCAGCGCACCCACTGCAGCTCGACGACAAGCCCGGGCATGCCCGTACCGGGTGCCGAGTCGCTGGGAGCCTTCGGCTTGTTCGGATTCCCCGCGCTCTCGTACCGGATGAGGGCCTGCACGGGGTCGTCGGGATGAAGCGAGTGGTTCCTGGGCTTCTGGATCGTCGCGAGGGGTTTCGTGCTGTCGACCTTGCCGCCGATCCAGAAAACACGTTTTCTGATTTCCGGCTCTAGAGAATGCTTGGGCGTTTTGGAAAACGCAGCTTCGATTCGCCATTTTCCCTCGCGCAGGTATTTTGCGTCGATCACGCGATGGGTGCCCGTCTCGCCGACGGCGGTGATGGTGATCTCTGGGATGACGTCTTTCATTTCGGCATCGTGCCACCCGTCGTCCGGCCCGAGGTAGTACCATTCGAGGGTCACGGTGTCGGGGAAGTTGTAATCCGTGAACCACCCCTGGCCGGGGGGATCTTTCACTTCGATTTCGATAAGGCCGTAGTTAGGGAACTCCTCCTCATCCCCGGGAGAGACGATGATGGGTGCCGGGAGGGGAGACCACGAGGGCTTATCGGCGATCGCGGCGAGAATTTTTTCCCGCCCACCCCGGCTGATTGGCGCAATGGCGCCAGGGCACAAGCTCCAATTCACCTCATACTGGTCACCCCCGCCGCTGGTGGACGTATGGGTCGGGATGTAGCCCGTCTGGGTGCAGCCGGAATTGGATCGCCAGGGATCGCGGTCGCATCGAAAACTGGTTTCAATATACTTCGGTAGACCCTCGCCGTACGGCCCGCGAACCCCGATCTTCTCGACGCCCAGTTTGGAGAGCGGTGAATACTGGGCGTTGACGGATAACTGCTTCGTCGTGAGATTATTCGCGCTTTCGTAGTAGCCCGCGCAATCCACCGACATTATATAAGTGTGTTTGAAGTGCTTTCCGTCAGAACCTTCCTGACCGAGCTTGTGGACTCCCGAGACGCTGCAGCTATGGACGCATCGGTTGGAGCGCTTGACCTCGGCGTTCGCCGGCAGGGAGAGGAAGCACAGCGCCCAAGCAAGCGTGAAGCACAGAATTCGGCCATTCATTCTCGTCGCCTTCCCGGGGGTGCGGGCGGGGGCCGCCTGAAATTCCGGGATCTGGCCCGGTTACTTTAGCTGCTGGTGTTGCTGGAACAGCTCCTTTACGCGCGCATGATCCGCCGGGGTGGCGGTGCCGCCCCGCACGCGGTTCTGGATCGCCGCAGCTTCCCGCTTGATGGCCTGGCTTGCTCCGTTGCCGTTCGTGGGGGCCGCCCGCGCCGCTCCCATTTTCGAGATCTTCGCCATCTCCGTCTTCACTTTGGCGTTCGCGGCGTTGATGCGCGACGCTTCCTCCTTCTCGAAGGCCGCCTGGAGGGCCGTGATCTTCGTGGCCTCGACGGTTCGCATTGCCTTCAGCTTGGCCAATCCCTTCTTCTGCTCCGTTACGCGTAACTTCTTCAGGTCCCTGACGGTCATCTCCTTGTTCCCGACCTGAACGCGCTGGGTGTCCTTCAGCTTCTTGAGGTCCCGCGCCATATTCTTGTTGAGCTTGAGCACGGGCTGCGCGCCCTTTCGGGTGAAGGTTTTCGCGGGCTTCGCCGCTTGATCCGTCTCAGGGGCAACCGCGGGCGACCTGGCGGGTGCGGCGGCCGGCCCCGCGCAGAGCCCTTCGGAGGGCGTGACGACCAGGGACAAGCCGAGAAAGAGTATGGCGGTGAGGGCCAATCGATTCATTGCAAACATGACTGTTCTCCTTTCCTACCTTCGTGTTCCGCTTAGTGATCGGTTCCTGTGGGGCCCTTGATGGCGACGGTGACGTAGTACATGATGCCGTCACAGGGCGAGATCGACCAATTCACCTTGATCCCGTTCGAGGTGAGACTGGCGCTCGCGCTTCCCTCACCCGGATCCACAGTATTGTGGATGTAGGCCTTGTCCAGCACCCAGCCGTTCTTGAGGGGTGCCTTGAGCAAATACGTGTCGTGGTCGACGTCGTTGCCGATCAGGCCGCAGTTCTGGTAGTGATAACCGGCAACCGTGCCCTGTGAGCTTATTTCGTTCGAGACAAAACATGAATCGTCCGGATCCCCCCCGCCCACGCATGCGTCACAGTCCGAAGCGTTGCCGCAACCGAAGAAGCCGAGCTTCACGTCGCTCCGGGGAAGAGGCTTGAGGACCCGCCTCGCCGTGAAGTTCACCGGGCCTATGCGGTTGCTCTCGGCGCCGTTGGCTTTCTTGACATAGAACTCGCCCGGCTGATCCACGACCCCGAACGTACCCCACGGAATCGTGGCGCCGATGCCGCCGGTGCCCCATATGCCCACGGTGAGCTTGATGTCCCTCTTGTCGTTCTTGAGGTAGAGGTGCAGCTCGCCCTTGGTGCTTCCGAAATGCTTCCCGAACACGATCACGTCGCCGGTCGGCTCGATCACGGAGGAGGGGTGGATCTCTTGGAGGATGGGCTTCATCACGTGTATCTTGTAGGCGTCCTTCGAGATTATCTGTATTTTGCCGCAGTTGCCGAGAATGGCGCAGAGTAAGTCCTTCGACAAAATACCGGGCTTGATGGTGCCGCCCCCGCCACCGTTCCCGCCGCCGACGCTACCCACCTGCAGCGTTTTCTGCGCGCTGTCGTTGCACTGCTCGACGGCAGAGGCCGTTACGACATAGTCTCCCGCGTTGGCGTAGGTATGGGTCACGCTGTCGTCGTTAGTGCTGTTGTTTTCGAAATCGGGATTGTCGATCACGACCGCCGGGGTGTTGTCCCCGAAGTTGATGCCGACCTTCTTGCACTTCTCGGTTCCCTGAACCGTGATGGTGACTTCCTGATTAGGCACTCCGGGATCGGGACTGAACGAGAGACCGGTGATACTCCCGTCGACAGCCTCGGCGCCGCCAGGCACCAGAGCCAGGAGCAGGCCTGCGATCAGGGGGATTAATCGCAGAGGTTTCATGTCGATCCTCCTTCTGAAACAGCGGGTGTGTAGAACAACCGGGGTCTTGCCCCGTTATTTTAGCTGCTGGTACTGGTCGAACAGCTCCTTCGCGCGCTTCTCGTCCGCCGGCGTCGCCGTGCCGCCACGCAGGCGGTTCTGGATCGCAAGGGCCTCGCGCCTGATCGCCTCGGCGCCGTTGGGAGGTGACGCCCCGGCTGGTTGCTTGCCGAGCTTCGCCATCTCCGCCTTCACCTTGGCGTTCGCGGCCTCGAGGCGTGCCGCGTCTTTCTGCTCAAATTCCTTTTGCAGGGCCGCCGCCGACATCGACGGCAACGGGGACATGGCCTTGAGCTTGCTAACCGCCTGCTTCCCTTCCTTCCTGATCTTCAGCTCGTACTGCCCGACGGTCATTTCCTTCCCCTTGACCAGAATCCGCTGGTTCTTCGGAAGCCTGTTCAATTTCTTCAGGGCCTTCTTGTCGAGCTTCATCACCCGGTCTGCGGGCTCCGCGGGCTCGCGATTGAGGGTTTTCGCAGGCTTCGCCGCCTGATCCGTCTTGGGGGCCAGCGCGGGTTTCTTGGCAGGCGCAGCGGTCACCCCGGCGCGCACCCCGTCAGAGGGCATGAACACAAGGAACAACCCGAGAATAAGGATGGCGGTGAAGGCCGATCGACTTACTGGAAACATGGCTGTTCTCCTTTTCTTCATACCCGCCCTTACTTGTAGTCGGTTCCAATCGGGCCCTTGATGATGACGTTCACCTTGTAGGTCAGGCCATCACACTGCGTGACGGACCAATCGACCTTGACCCGCTTGGCGCTCTTGTTGAGGCTCACACTTGCGCTCCCCTCACCCGGATCCACGGTGTTGTGAATGGTGGCATGGTCCAGCGCCCAGCCGTTCTTGAAATTCGCGGTGATATCGTAGGTGTCATGGTCCGAATCACTGCCGATGCCGCAACTGGAGTAGTGAAAGCCGGAGAGAGCACCGTCTGTCTTGGTATGTGAGAAGCAATCGTGTGGACAGTTCGAGCGGGTGTTCGAGGCGACGCAATTATTGCAGGAGGCCTCGCAGCTGCAGTCGTTGTATTTGACATCGCTCCGGGGAAGAAGCTGAACGCCCCGCCTCGCCGTGAAGCTCACCGGGCCGCTGCGGTTACTTTCGGTACCGGCGGCCGTCTTGACATAGAACTCGGCCGGCTGATCCACGACCCCGTAGGTCGCGTAGGGAATTTTTGCGCCGATGCCGCCGTTGTCCCATACGTCCACCGTGAGCTTGAGGTCCTTCTTGTCGGTCTTGAGGTAGAGGTGCAGCTCGCCCTTCGTCTTTCCGAAGTTCTGCCCAGTCACGATCACGTCGCCGCCCGGCTCGATGACCGAGAAGGGGATGATCCCTCTGAGATAGGGCGGCAGCGCGACCAGCTTGCGGTCCTCCTTCACCCCCGCCCGCGCTCTTCCGCAGTTCTCGAGGATGACGCAGAGCAGGTCCTTCGGGCGCGCCACACCGGCCTTGACGCCGCCGTAAGCACCCACCGTCAGGCTCTTTTGCGCGCCACTCGCGGGATCGCACTGCTGAACGGGCGCGGCCGTCACCGTGTATGCGCCCGCGTCGGCATAAACATGGGTGATACTATTGTCATCGGTGCTGCTGTTATCGAAGTCCAGGTTGTCCAACACCACCGGCGACGAGATATCTCCGAAGTTGATGCTGACCTTCTTGCATTTGCCGCTTCCCAGAACCGTGATGACCACACTCTGACCTTCCGTGCCGGGATCGGGACTGAACGAAACATCCTGGATCGTCCCGTCCTGCGCGTGCGCCCCGGCCGGGGCCAGCAGGACGAGCAGCGCCGCGCAGAGCGCCGGCATGGGGCGTGATCTTCTCATGGCTTTCCTTTCGCGCGTGGGGGCGCTGGCAAAAGAAACTTGGCACTCTGGCCTGTGGCCATAGAAATCAATCTTGCTTTGAAACCTTTCCCTGGCACTGTGCTACACCCTCCGGTTTCAATGCGTCAACTCGCGGAAATCGACCACCTGGCGCCTGGCGCACCGCCGCAGCCCGGCAGGGCTCTCCGTATTCCAGTATTTCCCCACAGGGATCGGGGCGCCTTCGATCGGAATCGATACGATTAACATTGGTTTTACGGTGGTAAACGCTGAAGCGCTGACCCTTCGGGGAAGCTCTCAAAGCGTGCTACCTGGCGGCGGAAGGTAAGGCTGCGAGCGATGGCCGCTGTCCTTCACAGGGGAGGGTCAGGATGGCCCGAATCCCCGGCCTCGCCCGCAGCGCCCCCCATGACGAAGATGTGTCAGCGGAAATTCAGAAAATTTGTGAGAGGGTTGTGCCGTGAGGGCCGGGAGGGCGAGCCGCGTTCCTACTCCTTGATTCGGAAGGCGCGCCAGTCGGAGGTGGCGAAGGGCATCTCCTTCTCGCCGATCGCCTGCACCCGCCAGCGGAGGCGCTCTCCGGCATGCTCCCGAAGCGAGGGCGGCGCGGTATAACTCGAGACGCCCGGGTTGAGCAGCGCCGAAAGCACGCTCTCGCCGTCCGCCTCCACCTCCAGCTTGTAGTAGACCGCGTCCTCCGGCTCGATCCAGCTGAAGGTGAGGGGATCGCCCGGCTCGAATTTGGCGCGTGGGTTCGGAAGCACGAGCTGAAGCTCACCCGCCGTCAGATCGGCCAGAAGCTCGGCGTCCCGGGTGGAGCCCACGTAGTAGCGCAGGACGGGGATCGGAAAACCCGCCACGCCACCGGTCGGCACAACCCCGCCCGGAACCCCCGGCCCTATGATATTCGTGTTGCTCACCTTGTCGGTCGTGGCCTCGATGCGAAGCAGTATAAGGTGGAGTCCGTCAATCCGGCTGGGAAGCTTCTTGCGATCGGGACCCGGGATGAACACCTTTCCCGTCGGCGGAAGAACGCGATCAACCCGGGCGATGCGCATATAGCGGCGCTGCTTGAAGCGCTCCTCGACAGGGAGATTCGCCTCGGGCAACAGATCGAACATGCGAGGCTGCGAATCTCCCGGAAGCACCACCTCCCACCTCCCCTTGAGGCGTCCCGATCCGTCGTAGTAGATCTCCGCGCCGAAGGGCGGCGGCGCCATGCCGCGCGGGATCGTGAGCACGGGCTTATCCTTCTTCCATTTCAGGCGGACCTCGGTGAGTGAGAGTGGCACCCCGGCGCCGCCGGAGAGGAGACGGCACAAGACGGGGACGAACAGGGGATCCACGTCACCGATTTCGACGAACTGCTGAACGTAGAAGAATCGGGAGGGCCCGCCTTGCCGCGCGCGCTGGCTGGCCTGGCGCACCACCGAAGTCGGGAAGGTGACGACCCCCGAGAAGTTGCCGATACCGCTGGCCACGAGGTTCCCGGACGATCCGGGAACGCGCCCGAACAGGGTACCCGGCACGCAGCCGCCGCTCGAGTCGATCTCGCCGCACCAGAACGCCTTCACCGGAATCATATCCGAAGCGCCGCGGTAGGTAATGAAGACGGTGGTGGGACCAGTCTGGCGCACGTTGACGACCGCCGGGCTCGCCGAAAGCGCACGCGCTTCTCCGGCCGCACCAAGCAGCAGCAAACCACAGGTCAGAAAACAAGCGAAGTAACGAATCATCGCGGCACCCCACTCTCTTATCAGAAAAAACTGATGCTCATTCCCCCGTTGAACGTCCAGAATGTGCCCGAGCGCGAAACGTCCATCAACGGTGATCCCGTGAAAACCAGGATCGGGTCGCGCGACTTGTCCGATTGCCAGAGGAAGCGCAGGTATGCGCGGCCCGGCAGTCTCTTCCACCCGCGCGCGTCAATCTCGAAGTTGTACGACAGCTCGGTCTCCACCATCCTCGACCGGCTCGTCGCCCCGCCCGTCCCGTCCGAGTCGCTCGTGGTCGTGAAGTTCGCCAGAGCGCTCCAGTCGGGCAGGAACTCCCAGTCCGCGCCGAAGTTCCAGCTCCGCGTGTATTGGTTCACACCCATCTCCTGCATGTGAACCCGGGTCTTATCGAAACCGCCGTTCAGCCACAGACCCTCAACCGGCTCCACGGCACCCGAAACGGTGTGCGTGACGGTGAGAAAGTCGTTATTCGACATATTGGGCTGGCGGTTGTCCTCGGCGGAGTGCGAGAGGGAGTACTCGGCGTTCCATCGCGTGTCGCTGAAGCTGACCACCACGTTCTGAAGAGTGCTGACGAGATCCGGGATGTCTCCCGGGGGAATTGTCGTAATCGGCATGAAGGGATCTTCCGGCGTTGCAAAGGAGAAGCCCCCGAAGCCGGAGAGCATGGAGATGGGTTTGTTTGCGCCATACTGATGGACGCGGTTCCACGCATAGCTCACGTTCGGCCACCACGGCTTGCCCGAGCCGCGCCCATCCCACAGCTGACCCACGGGGACGTTCACGTTGAACCTGGCGTCCTCGGTCTTCATCTTGAGGATGGATGGCACGTCATCGATGTTGTCCTCGATCCACGTGTGCATGAACTGGCCTGTGACGCCGGCGATATCAACATCGAGGATGGCTTCGTTCAGAAGCTGATCCGAGTTTGTCATCACGCCGATGCTCTTGAACTCCGGATCGATTCTCTCGTGGCGGTAGGTCGTCGTGACGGTGGCCGTACGGCTGCCCCACAGCTCCTGATTCCTGATGACATCGACGGAAGCCTCGCCCGACCATGCGTTCTGCGTCTTTTTCTGCGACGCGTTGATGAAAACGTTGCCGTCAAGGCTGTTATCGAATGGGTTCTCGAAGCTGCTCCGCGCGTATGTCCCGTGGGTGCGTATTCGTTCCGAAAAAGCGTTTGTCTCGAGGGTGAATCCGATCCCGCGGCTTCTCTCCTTGTCTGGTATCTCGCCCACGTTGAAATCGCTGATGGGCTCGAGAGAACCGTACAGGAGGGTGGTCTCGAATCGCGAATTGATCATCTCCTTGTCGAGCAGCTGTATCCCGATGGTGCCGGCCGTGATGTTGTGATCGCGGTCGCGCAGTCCGACGAAGTTCTGGTATCCAACGATGCTGGTTCCGTTCATCGACGCCACCGACAGGGTGATCAGGTCCTTGAACTCGTAGGTAAACATGATGCCTCGGCTGTACATATGATCGAGCAGGTACTGGTTCCGCCCGTAGACGATGTGACCCACCTGTAATTCAGCGTTTCCTTTCCTGAGAATCACCTGGTAGTCGCTGAGATCGAACTGATCCGCGCCGGTCCCCCGCTCCCCGAACTGGAGGGCCTCCTCCGCAAGGGTCACGCCCAGGAAGTTGAACTCGGTGTGAAGCTCGGCATCCTTACGCCTTGCGTCGGTGGTGATGCCCACGTCGAATGTGGCGTCGGTGGCCGGGGTCTTGTCCGGCGGGGCAGCGTCGCCCTCCGTGCGGGCGTCGAAGTGCGAGATGAGCGAGGCGTTGAAGCGCGGATCGACGTCAAACTCCTCGAAGCCCGCTCGCGTGAGGACCCTGATCTGAAAGCGTCCGATCTCCTCCCAGTCCTCGTCCCCCTTCACGAGATGGACAATGAGATCCTGCTCACCGCTCGGAAGCTTGACCACGCGCGAAACAAAGACGAGCTCGTCCTGCTCCTCGCGGAACTGGGAGCTCAGATCGGTGTCGCCGATGAAGATCGCGATTTTGCCTTCGGCGGGATCGGGGATGCGATCGAACTTGATGCGGATCGGCTCGTCCCGCTTGATCCAGGTCTCGCCGTCGAAGCTGGTCTCGACGACGGAAACCGCCGCGAAGGCAGAAAGCGGAAGGAAAATCGCCGCGAGCGGAAGGCAGATCGCAAGTGCAGCAGTTTTCATCCAGAGGGCCATGGATGGAACACCCTGCATCCGTGGTTAACTGCCATGTGGAGCCATGCGGGAGGGCAGACTGGCCGGGAGTCTATCACAGGCCCATCGCAACGATGCCTCGAATTAATGCACCAAAAAGTGGGACAGTCCCCCTTTTTATCTCCATTTTTAGGGGATTTAAAGGGGACTGTCCCACTTAAATTGCTCAATTGTTGTGCTATTCGGGTTCGGAGCGGACGCGGATGCGCGCCCGGAAGGCCCGGCTCCCGCAGTCATGTGTATCCGAATCTTCCTCGAAGGTGCCCCCGCCCTGCCACTGCTCGGGCGTCAGCGGAATCTTGATGTCGCCGACTTGATCATCCTCCCCCGTCGTGAAGTCATCGGATTCCAAGACGAAAAGCATCACGAGGATCTTGTCGTTCCACCCCACGCCGTTGATCCGCACCGTTCGATCCATGTCATAACCGTGACCGGTATCGACATCCCGCCGCCATTCCTGTCGCTCCGAGCGGAGGGGTGTGTAGCTGTGGCCGTCTTCCAATAGTCGACCAACGGCGGCCTCGAGTCGGAGCCTCCAGTCGCCCTCGGAAACGCTGTCGCAGTCATCCCGCACGTCGATGCGCTCCAATGTCGCGGTGACCGCGTAGTTGGGAATACGGTAGCGCACCTCGAAGGTGTTGTTGGCGCGGTTCGCATCCCTGAATGCGAGGGGGGACTCGGGGGTCCCCAGGGCAACCGTCGTGCGCAGCACGCCGTCCCGAATCAGGTTCGGCGGGGCGCCGATGTCGATCGGGACGTCCACGGTCCGACCGGGGCCAACGGACGTGGGCGCGCTCGAAACGACAGGCGTCGATGCCCCGGTTGCGGATACGACGAAGCGCCGCGCGCGTCCGCCCTTGTTCTCGACGCGCACCCGGATGGAAAGGGCGTTTCTGCTCGGGGTGGCCACGGCATCCACAGGCGGGTCGATCCCCACGATGGCCAGGTCGTCGAGCCGGGGGCTGGGGGTCTCCTTCCGCCCACGTTCGAGCTCTCCCATGCGCACTTGATCCCCGTCGAGGCGGGGGCGCGCTTCACCGGTGTCGGGGCCGGGACCCGGCCCCTTGCCGGACTCTTTCCCGACCCTGAGCTCCCGGAGCCGGTTGCTCTTCAGGGTGTCACGCTCGTAAATCGCGAGCCAGTAGAGGCCGCCGGGGATGCGGCGGGGCAGGTGCGCGCGTATGCTTCGATCCGACCAACTGATGATTGCGGCGGTGCCCATTGGCGTCCCGTTGGTGCCGTAGCGAATAATATGTTCAGGTTTCCGCACGCCCCAGCCGCTTCCGTGTATCGTCACCACGTCATCGGCGCTTACCGCGGTGGGTTCATAACGATCGATGCGGGGAGCGGCCTGGGCAATCGAGGCCGGCGAGAAAACCGCTAGTACGAAAACAATAAGGACGGCTGCCAACCCAATGGCAGTCCCGCACCGCACCGAATGTTGATGCCGTAAAAGTCGCGCTTCGTCGTCTTTCATCTCTGTGTCCCTCCCTTAGACATCGCTGCCCATGGTTCCAGGCTTCCGGCGCGATGCGCAGCGCCCGTCCGCGCGAGAATTACGGGGCATTCGCGAGGGCGAGCGGCTCTTCGGTTCGTCTCCCCTCTCCGTGAGGATTTTCCGAACACACGAATGGATACCGCAGGCGGATTATTCACAGATTCCTGACCACGAATCAAAGGCCAAGTTCTCCGATTCAAAGGGATTCCTTACCCGGATAGCCCCGCGGGCGCCGGGCCGCGGGTCGAGCACTGGCTTTTCTCAAGCGATCCCGGTAACTAGTAAGTACCCGAGCGTGCGTCTCGGGCATCTCATAGGTCCATGGAATCATATACGCGAAAGGAAACTCGAATGATCGAACTATACACATCACCCACCCCCAATGGCTGGAAGGTCTCCATCCTCCTCGAGGAGCTCGGCCTGCCCTACACCGTGCGGCCCATCATGCTTCACGAGGGGCACCAGAAGGAGCCCTGGTATCTCAAGATCAATCCCAACGGCCGCATTCCCACCATCGTCGACA
>CBDUXZ010000013.1:0-14015 GCA_965371325.1 uncultured bacterium
CGGAGATCCGCAGCCGGTATCCAAAGGCAAGAATCGACTATCTGAGCCTTCGCGAAAATCTGCCTCTCCTGGGCCTGTACCCCGAGATCAATGAGACAATAACGCTCGACCTGAGCTTTGGGATCCTGCATTTTCTCCGCGATACCCTGGGAAAGCTTCGTCGCCTGAGACACGAAAATTACGACTTAATCCTCGATCTCGAGTTCTTCACGCGTTTTACCGCGATCGTTTGTTTTCTGATCGGTGCAGGCCGTACCCATGGGTTCAGCACCAAGAATCAATGGCGCGGCAAAATCCATGAAATGCAAGTGCCATTCAACGTCTATAACCACGTGACGGTCAATTTTATGACGCTCTTGCGCGGCAACCCTATGGAGCCGTCCCCCCTCGAAGAGTCATCAAAACCGAACACGTTACCGCTCTTAAAGCCTCCCCCGGGGGCTTGGGAGAATTGCAGAGCGGTGCTCTCCAAGAGTACTGCGTGGCACGATGACCGTCCGATCGTCGCTGTAAATCCGAACACGGGGGCCATGGCCTTGGAGCGTCGTTGGCCAGCCGAGCGGATGTCGGAATTCCTGTGCCTTCTCGTGAAGTCGGATCAAGTGAACGTGGTACTGACTGGATCCGATCAGGAGCGACCCTTCGTCGAGGCCGTCATCGAGGCTTCGGGCGTGGCAGATCATTTGGTGAACCTCGCCGGCCGGATTTCCATCGCCGAGCTCGTGGGCCTCTACTCGCACGCGCACCTGGTGATCACCAACGACAGCGGACCGCTACACATTGCATGCGCCGCCGGAGCTTCGACCGTTGCCCTGTTCGGACCCGAGTCGCCAACCCTTTACGGTCCCCTGCGCGCGCGCCAAGGCCAGCAACACGCAGTCCATTATCGAAAACTGGGCTGTTCCCCCTGCATGTTTGTCCACAACAACAAAGTTCTCTCATGTTGGTACGCTCAAGCGGAATGCATGACCGGTATTAAACCCGCCGAAGTATTGGCGTCGGTGAGACAGCTCCTGAAGGAATCACACGGGCCGGAAAGAGCGCGCGTATGAGAGAGGGACCGGAAAGTCAGGAGAGGCTGGTGGCGCGACGAGGCGGGGCGCCGGCAGCGTTTCGCCTTCGCCAGAACAAGAGGTCGGCTCCCGCCACAGAGAGGGCCAGCAGGCTGAGGGAAAGGCCTAAGTAGAAGTATGCCGGCCGATAGGTAAGCACGAGCCTTGTTTCGCCGGGGGGCAAATCGAGAATGTTGCGGTCTCCAGACCAAAGGAGAGCCCGACTCGAGATGCGCCAACCACCCCACCGGCCTTTTTCAGCGGACGGCAGCACCAATTTAACCGGGCTCGTTGTCGTGAATCGAAGCACGAGACGGTTTGGGCGTTCCTCGTCGGGTTGGACAGAAACTTCCCTCGAGCCTCGAAACAACGGACCGGATATCACGTGATCGCGCGACACGGGATACTCGGAGCGACTCAAAGTTTGCCAGGTTCTGCTTTCGAGGTAGAGATCGATGGCCACGATTAGCGCGACTACGGCCACGAGACTGCGAAACAGAATGTGAAGTCGCGGCTTCCCGTGCGCTCGTTCCAGAAGGCGCTGCAAGCCCACCGCCGCGACGGCAATGAGCGCGAAGAGGCCGACGATCATGAAACGAGAGGGCGCCCGCTGGGATCTCCAGACGGGCAGATCCTTGATGTATCCCCACACATGAGCGTCGCTCCACACATCCCTAAGATCAACGGTGATCAGGAGAAAGAAGCATCCCGTCAACAGGAGCGGCCAGGATCGCCTGGCCATGACGACGCCGACCAGAATGCAGGCCAACGGAAGGATCCCCAGGTAGAAATCGTACTCCCACCAGCCGCTCCCGAATTGAAAGGGCACGTCCGACCGCGCGGTCTCGAAAGTCTGCCCGCGAGCCGTCAGGGACCAGAGCGCTGCGGCCGGCGGGAACCCGGTCAGTTGCTGGACCGGCGCATAGTCCCGGAATTCGTAAGCCATGGGTAGAAGCTTTACGGCACCCAGACTCATGCTCGCCAACATAAAGAAAAAGCAGACGGAGGCAGGGCGAAGGGATCGTTTCTGAACGCAGGTCAAAGCCGAGAAGATGAGCACGAAGAAGTTTTGCCAGATGAAGGGGTAATGACCTCCCTCGAAGATGACCAAGACATTGAAGGCGGCAGCCATCCACAAGGCGAGTCGGCTTCCATGAATGGCTCGCTTGAACAGACAAAGCAGCCCCGGTAGCAGGTAGACGCCCAGAAACACATGGTGCCCCACCGCAAGATGAGAGGGGACGAAGCCGTTAAACGTGAACACGATGCCCGCCAAGAGAGCAATTTCGGGGGATACATGCTCGTCGCGCAGCAGCCAGTACATCCCTAAGAGGCCGGCGGCGGTATAAAGCACGATCAAGAGCTTGATGTAGAACCCCGTGGAGACGAAGAACAACAACCATACGAGCGGGCCCAGGAGCGGAGAGATGGAATTTGCCAGGAAATTGGGTGTGTGAAGGGCGTCCACCATGTGCAGTGGGAGGGTGTGAAATTGCGTCAGGGAGATACGGATCCAGTCATAGTAATGGTAGTGATACGTCCAGTCGTACCCGCCTATCGGCCCTGAGAGCAGGACGCTCCAGAATGCCAGCGCCAATGCCGACGCGGTGGCGATAGGCATCAGGACGCGCCTGAAGTTTCCCCAGGTGTTACCGCTCAAGAGAATCGCCTTTTTCCTGCATCCGAGGCCGTGGTCCGGCGATTACCAACATTTCGCCGGTCGGGATGCGCAGCCGCGTGTTGCCCAGCAGACCTAGCCCCGGTGGGAGCCAGCCGCCGAGGCAGGCGGAGTAAGCCTTCAGGTAGCCGGCCGTGAAGGTCTTGCGGACTCCGTTTCGAACCGCGCGCACCTCCCAGCCACAGTCCCAGAGGAATCGCGAGAGGTTCCCCGGAGACCAGTAGTAAAGATGCTCCGGGGCGTAGTGGGGCCAGTGGCGTCCCAGGATCTTTTTAACGAGCGCCGAGGCGTTGGGAAGGACTGCGACCACAATTCCGTCCGGTGCGAGGCAATCCCCGATCGATAAGAGGAAGGACCTCGGTTCCGGAACGTGCTCTAGCACATCGATCATCGTGATGACGTCGAACTGGAGACCCGCAAATACGTGGCGGCTCGGGGATCCCGTCTGAACACGCTCCCCGAATTCCCGTTGAGCGAACTGGACCGCGTCTGCGTTCAAATCAAGGCCATAGGGGTCGAACCCCTCCTCCTTCGCGACCCCAAGTAGAAAACCGAGTGCGCAGCCAATATCGAGAAGGCGGCCCGAGCGACGATGTGCCCGAACCTCCTTGAAGAACGCGCGGTAGGATGACTCCTTCATGGCGCGCACCCGAGCCATCGTGGCGGGCCCGTCGATCCCCCAGCGATCGAGGTAGTTCTCCCCGTAGATCGCTCCCCCCGACGCCTCATCGGGAAAGGGGCTCAACCACTCGAGGCCGCATCCCGATGAACGCACGACAGTCATCGCGTTCTTCCGAAAGCCTCGGATCGGCAAGTCACCGCAAACGATGCAGCGTGCTGGTGCCTCGATCATGAATCCAGACTCGAAACACGGAAAGGTTTCAAACGGTAACCCTCCAGGAAGCCGACCCTCGTCTGCCAACCCCTGGTCCTACCGTAAATTCCATCCGTCGTGATCCGACGGACCAATCCTAGCACCGTCCAGCGAAGAAGTGGAGGATACACGCAGCTGCCGCTCATTGCGCATGCGAGGCCCGAATGGGAAAATACTCAATGATCTCGACCCGGATGTAATTTACGGTAAGGGCACCCCAGCGAGTCAGGAGCGATGTAGAATCTTGTTGATCGGATGAGTTCTTCTAAGCGACGGGACAACGTTTTGGAGAGGCACGCGTGCGTTCTGGGTCGAAATCGGGCACCAATACCGAGCCGCGAACAACTCCTATAGGCCGCTGTCCGCTTTGTGGAACCCGGGTCGCGCGTTTCCTCTTCTCTACATGGGATCGCCTGCACGGGATCCCGGGCGCATATACGTATTCTCGATGTATCTCCTGTCGAACGGTATTCCAGGATCCGCAAGTTGTTCCGGAAGATCTAGACCTCTGCTATCCAAGCGATTATTACACCCATTCCCCTTCTATTGATCCTGGCGGTAAACACGAGCCAGGTGCTCGGTGGGACCGTCCAGCCGTGTCGCTTGAACTGCTCAGAGACGCAATCGTCTGCAGCGTACGATGCAGGCCTTTAAAGGGGTTCTCCGGGCTCGTGGGAAGAGTTCTTGCCAAGAGTCGTTTACTCCGGCAAAGAGCATTTCATAATTTGATCGATGAACTCATCCCGCGGGCTTCTGTATCTCTGCGGGCTATCGATGTGGGATGTGGTGAGGGTTCACTCTTGACGGCGCTGCAGCGGGCCGGGTGGGAAGTTACTGGAGTGGAGCGGGACCCCCGTGCCGCAGAGGTAGCTCGCCGGCAAAGCGGAGGGTCGGTTTACGTTGGCGATTTTCGCCAGATCGATTTGCCGCGAAGCGCTTACAATCTTGTGGTCATGAGCCACGTCTTCGAACACCTTGGCGACCCTATTTCGTCTTTGCGTCGACTTAAAGAGTTGCTGGCTCCCGGCGGGCGCATCGTGCTCCTGTATCCGAACCCCGAGTCGCTGGGAGCCCGGATTTTCCGTGAAGCGTGGTTCCCCTGGGAAGCGCCTCGACACCTGGTTTTACCGCCATCCAGCGCGCTTTCCAGGGAAATTCATCGTGCCGGTTTAGCCGTCGAGCGGATACGGACCACTGCTCGCTTTGCGCCGATTTTCATCGCCCGTTCTCGCAAATACCGTTCGGGCAGCCCGGGGGAGGCAATCGATTCAAGCGTGGGCGTACGGGATCTCGGCATTGGATTGCTGGAAAGCGTTCTGGTCCGCCTCGGGTTTGATATAGGGGAGGAAGTTGTGGCTTCACTGGTGAAGCCTGCTTCACCGAAAGTTAAAGATTCTCCTGCAGCCGGTTTATGACCTCTTACGCCGACCTGAGCGACCGTTCTACCCCGATCTAAAGGATGCGGAGCCCCAGCCGTATTCGCCTTCCCTTCCGAGGCTCTATCCCCTGTGCGTGGCGAAGGGTTGGTCCTCTGAATTCCTCTCAAGCAAAAGCTTTAACGATTCCGGGTAGAAAGGGCCTTCGGCCGGGGCTGGCGCTTGACATTCGGCCGCCCGTGAACTAGATTAAATTGATTTTCATTTTCAATTTCGACCGCGCGGGTAAGGGGTAGGAGGTACGAGGTAAGAGAGGTTTCCCATCGTACCCTCCGATAGAGAGTCCTGATGAGCAAGCGCGAGAAACCCGCACAAGCAGAAGAACCTTCCATGGAAGCTGACCAGGAGGGGCGGCCCATGCGCCTTCTGGATCTGCCGTTGGGGGTCGAGGCGCGTCTGAGCGGCGTCTCCCGCACAGGCAACGGGCATGCCCGCCTCACCGAGATGGGCTTCGTTCCCGGAACCCGGCTTCGAATCATTCGAGCCGCTCCCCTGGGCGATCCGATCGAGATCGAAATTCGTGACACCCGGGTTTGCGTCCGGCGAGCGGATCTGCGCGGGTTTCTTGTCACCCTCGGGGAGAACGGATGACCGCCACTTCCACCAAGCGCGTGGTAGCGCCGGCGGCCGAAGCGGTCCCCGCAACGCCGGTGCGATGTGCGCTCATCGGCCCTCCAAATTCGGGGAAGACCACCCTCTTCAATGCCTTCACGGGTGCGCGGGCGAAGGTTGCTAATTTCCCGGGCGTCACGGTTCAGCGGCGAGAGGGCCGACTCGAGAGCGGCGGCCGGGAGATCAAGCTGATGGATCTCCCCGGAACCTACAGTCTGAAGCCGGAGAGCCAGGCGGAGTCGGTCGTTCGCGACGTCCTCACGGGTGAGAACCAGCCAAAAGGCCCGCCCGACGCCCTTTTGCTGGTCGTGGATGCAACCTCGGTCTCGCGGAATCTCGGATTGGTCGCCGAGGCGATGCACCTGCGCATCCCGATGATCCTTGTCCTGACAATGATCGATGAGGTGCAGGCCAGGGGACAGTATGTCGATGTGAACAAGCTTTCGGAAATTCTGGGCATCCCGGTATTGGGGGTCGTCGGCACCCGCGGCGTGGGCGTTTCTCAACTCAAAGTTGCCATGTCGCGCCCGGAACGCTGGTGGCAACCCAGCAAGCTCCCGCCGGCAGAAGATCCGGCGGAGCGTTTCGCCTGGGTGGACCAGGTGGTTGCCTCGGTGACGTGGCATCGTCATGGGCTGGATTCACGGACCGAGCGTCTCGATCGCATCCTACTTCATCCGGTTGCCGGCCTGGCCGCCTTCATCTTCGTCATGATGGCGATGTTTCAGAGCATCTTTACCCTTGCGGTACCCCTCATGGACGGGATCGACGGGCTGTTCGGATGGCTCGGAGTAGTTCTGTCACGCCTGTTACCGGCGGGACTTCTGACCGACTTCCTGGTAGACGGCGTCATCGCCGGTGTCGGTTCGGTCCTCGTGTTCCTGCCGCAGATTGTCATTCTCTTTGCCCTGATTCATTTCCTGGAAGATGTCGGATATATGGCGCGCGCAGCCTTCGTTGTCGATCGCGTGCTGGGCTGGGTGGGTCTGCAGGGCCAGAGCTTCGTGCCGCTCCTTTCGAGCTGCGCGTGCGCCGTTCCCGGAATCCTTTCCGCCCGGACGATTTTTTCGTACCGTGACCGGCTCGCAACGATCCTGGTGGCGCCCCTCATGACGTGTTCCGCCCGGCTTCCTGTTTACACGCTGATCATTGCTGCCTTCATCCCCGCGGAGCACATTTGGGGCTTCGTGAGTTTGCAGGCGCTTGTCATGCTGGGTCTGTACCTGCTCGGCACGCTCACGGCGCTTGGTTCCGCGGGGCTCCTGAGCCGCACGATCCTGCGTGGAACGCCTGCGCGCTTCTACATGGAGCTTCCTCCTTATCGCCTCCCAACCGTGAAGCTCCATGCCCTGCAGGTGTGGCGAAGCGCGAAGGAGTTCCTGGTGCGGGCCGGCACGATCATCCTGGCGGTTGCGTTGATCTTCTGGGTGCTCCTGAGTTTTCCGAGGATAGAAGCCGCGCCCGAAATGGCTCCGGCGCTGCATGCGCAGATGCAACTCGAGGCCAGCGCCGCGGGCTCTATCGGCCGGGCGTTTGAACCGGTTATCGCGCCCCTGGGATTTGACTGGAAAATCGGTGTGGGCCTGGCGGCAAGCTTCGTTGCGCGAGAGGTGATCGTCGCCACCCTTGCTCAGACATACGCCGTAGGAGATGACGACTTCGCAGGGCTACGCGCGGCCCTCATGCAAGACCCCATGTTCAGCCTGGCGACGGCATTGTCGCTGCTGGTCTTTTTCGCATTCGCGCTTCAATGCACCTCGACGATGGCGGTTATGGCGCGTGAGACGGGAACCTGGCGCTGGCCGGCGCTCGCCTTCACCTACATGTTTGCCCTTGCCTATTCCGCCAGCTTCGTGACCTACCAGCTCGCACGGGCGTTGGCCTGAATAGACACGCTCCCCTTTTTCCTTTCGCACTGACAGAACGCGCAGGGGCCTCGGTCCTTCCGCCCGCAGGTGGGGGCCGCCCTACTTGCAGGGCAAAAACCGCACGGTGGTCTCCATCTCTTCGAGCACATGGCCGAGGGCCAAAACCGTCTCGTCGATCTCCTTCTCCGTTGTTCGGTGAGACAGGGAGAACCTTACCGCGCAGTGAGCATCCCTGGCCGTCTTCCCCATGGCGGTCAGCACATGCGTCGGTTCCGGGGAGCCCGATTTGCACGCCGACCCGGAGGAGAGTGAGACCCCGTACTGATCAAGCGCTACTACCAATGATTCGCCCCGCAGATCGGGAAGCGTCAGGTTGAGCGTATTGGGCAGGCGGTGCTTCCGGTGGCCGTTGAGTCTCGCTTTTGGAACCACCATCCGAACGCCCTTCTCGAGTTTGTCCCTCAGCGCGCGCATCTTCTCCGCGCTCCTCAGGGAACCCTCGGCGAGCTCGGCGGCCTTGCCCATGCCGACTATGGCGGGGACGTTCTCCGTGCCGGCCCTCAGTCCTCCCTCCTGCTTTCCCCCCTGGATGAGCGGCTCGATTTGCACGCCCTTCTTCACATACAGGGCGCCGACGCCCTTGGGACCGTGAAACTTGTGGCCGGAGATGCTGAGCAGATCCACATCGAGATCGTCGACGTCTACCTCAATCTTGCCGATCGCCTGCACGGCATCGGTGTGGAACAGAGCCCCCCTCTCATGGGCGATGGCGCATAGCTCCCTGATGGGCTGGACGGTGCCGACCTCGTTGTTGGCCATCATGATCGACACAAGAACCGTTTCGTCTCTGATGACCTGCCTCAGCTTTTCGGGTTCGACGAGACCGTCGCTGTTCACATCGAGGTAGGTGACACGGCAACCAATCTTCTCCAGGAACCGGCTTGCGCTGAGAATGGCCGGGTGCTCGATGGCGGAGGTGATGAGGTGTTTCTTCTTCGCCCAGTTGGCGAAAACGACGCCCTTGAGGGCGAGATTGTCGGATTCAGATCCACCCCCGGTGAAAACGATCCGGCGCGGGCGGGTGCCGAGCAGCCCGGCCACCTGGCGGCGGGCGGTTTCCAGGGCTTCCCGCGCATTGCGCCCCGCCCCATGAATGCTCGACGGGTTGCCGAGGGCGGCGTCCAGATAGGGCAGCATCGCCTCCCGGACCGCGTCTGCGACGCGGGTGGTGGCGTTGTTATCGAGATATATCTGATCGGGCACCCGTTTGCGGATCTTCGCGTGCGCCGGTTGAGGGCTCCGCAGCGTGGCCGGCGTCGACGCGGAACGCCGGGTGGCGACCGTTCCCTCTTCGAGCTTGCTCACTTCGCAGAGCAGCGATTTGTAGACCGGGAAACCGGAGATCTCATCGTAGTTGCCGAGATCGGTCAACTCGTTGACATTCCACTCGCGCCATGCCTCGGGCCCCACGGGTGTACCCCCGCCCATGTTGCACTCGATGGCGCCCTCCACAATGTCCTCTGTAACGCGCACCCGGAAGGGCACCGTCCCTCGCGGCGTACGCACCTCGATGAGATCGCCTGTCCGGATCCCCCTCTCCTCGGCGTCCTTCCGGTTCATCTCCACCGTCGGCTCGGGGTTATCCTTAAGAAGTCCCTTGATTCCGTGGTGCTGCGAACGGAAGTCGGTCTGGGGGCGGGCGCCGGAGTTGAAGATCAGCGGGTATGCCTGCGCTACCTTCGGACTTCCGAAGGGGCCTTCGACAGGCTCCACATACCTGGGCAGCGGCTCGTAGCCGTACTCCTCCAGGGTGCTGGACCAGATTTCGAACTTGCCCGTGGGCGTTTCGAAACCCGGCTTGCCGTCGGCGCGCAGACCGCCCTTCTGCCACTTCTTGTATTCCATCATGGGCGTCGCGATCTTGACCCAGCCGCCAGCTTCCTTCACCTGCTCGAGTGTGTAGCCCGAGCCCTCGAGCGCAAAGCGGATCATCTCCTCTTCGGTTTGCGGATAGAGCTCCCCGTAGCCGAGCCGTTTCGCCAGCTCCGCCATGATCAGATAATCGTTGCGGGCCTCTCCCACCGGCTCGACGATCTTTTCGCGGAGCCTGAATATCGGGCCGTAGACCATATAGGAATCGATCTCGAACATGGTCGTCGCAGGCAGGACTATGTCCGCGTAGGCGGAATCAGCCGTCAGCTGGCGGTCGATGCAAACCAGAAAATCCAGTTTAGCCAGCGTTTCTCGCCACACGGGTGTCTGGGGCCAGGAGGTGAGCAGGGATGCGCCATGAATGATGAGCCCCCTGATGCTGTATGGATCCCCGTCAAGGACCGAGGGAACGAGGCCGCTGGCGTGTGACTCGCCGCGGTAGTGGCTGTAGATCGGAAACTTGTCCCGCGCCAGCGCGAGATCGGGATTCGGGTTCGGCTGATTGCAGCTGCGATTGATCGGGAAATGATTGTTCAGCATGGCAAGCCCGACACCGCCCGGCACGTCGAGTTGCCCCGCGAGGGCGAAGAGGGTATGCACCGCCCGGATCGCCTGAATGCCGCTGTTGGAGTATTCAAGACCGGTGTACATCACGGGGCAGGCGCCGCCCGCGTTGCAGATTCGGCGAGCCAGATCCCGAATGGTTTCCGCCGGGACGCCGGTGATAGTCTCGGCCACTTCGGGCCGGAAGTGCTGGACGTAGGTGCAGAGCTCGTCGAAGCCGTGGCACCAGTTCTCCGCAAAGTCCTCGTCGTAGAGCTCCTCATCGATCATCACGCCGATCATGCTGAGCGCGAGAGCGCCATCACTACCCGGACGAATGGGAACCCATCGCGCTCCGGTGCGTGAAACCGTCTCGGAGCGGCGCGGATCGATGACCACGATGTCCGCGCCCCTCTTGGCTGCCGCCTCGAGTCGCGACATGTCGAGCGGCGGCGAGTCCGTCGCCGGATTGGTTCCCCAAACAACCAGCATCTCGGCGTTCTCCATATCCGCGTACATGTTCACGAGCATTCGGCCCATGGTGACGTGCGGCGCAATCATCGCGAAGGAGACGTAGCAGAGGGCGCCCACCCCCATGCTGTTTGGAGAACCGAAGGGGAACAGAACGCTGGACGCGGATGAGACGGCCACGTCCCTGGGCTGGAACATGTCGCACAACGACAGCTCGAAGGCGCCGCGGCCCGTATAAACGGCCGCCGCTTCAGGACCGGATTCCGATTTTATTTTCTCCAGGTTCCGAACGATCGTCTCGTAGGCTTCATCCCAGGTGATTCGCTCGAAGGCGTGGGTCCCCTTCGGCCCGACCCGCTTCATGGGGTACTCGAGCCGATGCTCCTTCGAGTAGACGATCTCCGGAGCGTGCTTTCCGCGGCGGCAGATCATCCCAAGGGGGTGGCTGCTGTCGGGTCTGATATCCGTCAGCTTGCCGTCTTTCAATCGCACTTCCACCCAGCATCCGGCCGGACAGATGCCACAGATGCCGGGTTTCCAATCCGGTGCGCCCATCTCTAGTTCCTCCGTTTTTGGCCCAGGTCCGTTTCCTGGCGAGATTGGCAGCTATTCATCAGCCTCGCCCTGGCGAGCGCGATCGCGTGGTGAGGCCCTCTTGCCAGGAAAGGAACGTTTTGCCGAATGCCGCGTTCCACCGGCAGGCGCTTCTGGTTCGAAATCCTTGATCAACTTCCGGAGATGGTCAAGCCGGACTCGTCGCGGCACGTCCCCCCGCCAGGGGCCCGAATCGTTGCGTGTGGAAAAGTTTACACAGAATGGGAAAATTTCTCCCCAAAAGGCGCTTGGAACGGCGGAGCGAGGCGCGTGCGTGAGCGCCGGGACCTTGCGAGCACTCCCCCGCGAGGCGCATAATGCCCATGGCTGTAGGGTAACCCATGTCCATGTGAGCGGGATGAGTAAACAGGAGGGACGGGATGATGCAACAGCCGTACGATTTTGATTTCATCGTCATCGGTTCGGGTTTCGGCGGAAGCGTGTCAGCCCATCGCCTGACAGAAAAGGGATACAGGGTCGGCGTGCTGGAGATGGGTAAGCGCTACGGGCAGGATGATTTTCCGGAAACGAACTGGGAGTCGCGGAAGTACTTCTGGGGTCCGTTGCTGAAGCTCCATGGGTTCTTCCGTATGACGCTTTTCAGGCACGTCTGGGTGTTGAGCGGTGTGGGCGTTGGCGGAGGCTCACTGGTTTACGCCAATACGCTGCTGGTTCCCCCCGACAAGGTCTGGGATGATTCCAAGTGGAACCAGTTGAAAGAGTGGAGAAGCGTCATACCGCCGTTCTTCGATACGGCCAGGAAGATGCTGGGCGTAACGACCAATCCTTATCTCGGCCCTGCGGACAAACTGTTGCAGATGGCGGCAAAGGAGCAGGGTGTCGGGGAGACGTTCTATCCGACCGAAGTGGGCGTGTACTTCGGGGAGAACGGAAAGAATGCGCCGGATCCCTACTTCAACGGTGAGGGACCCGAGCGGGCCGGATGCACCCTCTGCGGTGGTTGCATGGTCGGCTGCCGTTACAACGCGAAGAACACCCTGGACAAGAATTATCTTTTCTTTGCGGAGAAGAACGGGGCAAAAGTCATTCCGGAAACGATGGTCATCGATGTCAAACCCGTGGACGGCGTGGCCGACGGCAGCCGCGGCTACGAGGTGGAGACCGTCAGTTCGACGCGCCGCTCAAGCGGGAAGAAGGTACTTCGCGCCAGGGGGATCGTGTTCGCGGGCGGCGTCCTGGGAACGGTCAAGCTTCTTCTCGATGCGCGCGAGAAGGGCTCGCTTCCGAATCTGAGCGAACAGGTTGGGAACTACGTTCGGACAAACTCAGAATCGATCATCGGGGTGAGAACGCCTGACAAGAAAATTGATATGTCCGACGGGATCGCGATTGGCTCAGGAATATATCTCGATGAGAATACCCATATCGAGGCTGTCCGTTATCCGAACGGCTCAGATTCGATGGCGGCTATCTCCACGCTCCTGACCCATGGCAAACCTGGAATCAGTCGAATCTTTTCCTGGCTGGGGGCCATTCTCAAAAGCCCGTTGAAGTCCCTCAAAATCCTGAACCCGATCGGCTGGGCTCGATCGACGATCATCCTGCTGGTCATGCAAACCCTCGACACGCATATCAGGCTGCGGCGTAAGCGCTCAATCTTTCCCCCTTTCCGGAAGAAGCTGCAGACGGAGACGGACGGCAGGGGGATCCCCACATACATACCGGCCGCCAATCTGTTCGCGGAGAAGATGGCGGAGCAAATCAACGGAACGCCGACGACGGCCCTCACGGAGATCCTTTTCAATGTCCCGACTACCGCACACATTCTGGGCGGAGCAGTCATGGGCGCCGATGAACGGGATGGTGTGATCGATAGCCAGAATCGGGTTTTCAATTACAAGAACATGTATGTCTGCGATGGCAGCATGATAGGCGCGAATCTCGGTGTTAACCCCAGCCTTTCGATCACCGCGCTTTCAGAGCATGCCATGAGCTATATCAAGCCGGCCTCAGAGGCCGGTTGGGACGAAACCGGTACAACCGCCGAACGAAATTGAGGGCGTGGCTCTTCCATCTTGCCTCTATCCTGGGCCTGTTGCGTCTCTTCGCATTTCTTAATCGCCGGAAAGTCGCGATTCTCGTTTATCACGGCGTGAGCACCCGGGAGAACTTTTCCGGGATCGAAAACTGTGACGGAAAGCACGTCCGTTTATCACGCTTTCGGGAACACCTCCGCCTGATATCAACGCGGTATAATGTGCTTTCCCTCTCCGATCTGCTGCATGCGCTGAACAACAATCAACCGCTCCCTCCATCCTCGGTGGTCCTGACCTTCGACCACGGCTACGCGAACAACGCGACGGCGGCACTTCCCTGCCTGCGCGATGCGGGGATGAGCGCGTCGTTTTTCCTGAGCACGTCATATATCGATGCCGAGAGGGGGCTCTGGCACGATCAGATAGAGCAGGTCCTCTGCGCCAGCCGGAACGAACACGTGCTTGTCCGTCTCGACTCCGATCAATTGCCCCTCCCGCTTGCGACCACGCGGGACCGCCAGCATGCGCTCCGGGTCATTCGCGAGTTCTGCGGCCAACTTCCCGATGTGGAAAAGAAGCGGTGGTTGACCTCGTTCTTTGAAACCAATGGCATGGAGCGTCCCGGAGCAGAGGGTGATTACCGCTTCATGACCTGGGACCAGGCCAGGGAAATATATGCGGCGGGCATGTCGATCGGGTCGCAGACCGTATCGCACACGGTCGTCACGAGACTGACCGGACGGGAGATGCTGCGCGAGTTGAACGAGGCGCGTCTGGCCTGCGAGGAGGCCCTGGGCGTTGCTTGCGACGCTTTCGCATATCCGAACGGCAGGCCGGATGAGTTCAACGAGGCGAGCGGCGCGCTTCTGCGTCGTCTCGAGTTTTCATGCGGGCTCACAAACGTTCACGGGCTCAATGCCCCCGGCGCCGATCCCTTTACCCTGAAGCGCATCCATGT
>CBDUXZ010000014.1:0-13659 GCA_965371325.1 uncultured bacterium
GCCTCGCCGGCGCGCGCGGCGTCCTTGTCCACCACTGCGACGAGCCGCGCCTCGGGGATATGTGCATACTTCTCGGCATGGAAGCGCCCGAGGTGCCCCACTCCGACAACGGCATAGCGCTTGGGAACGTCCAGGCTCACCCTTTCCTCAGCTCTTCACGGGCGGGCTGTCCAGCGCGACAATGGCGATCCCCGCATCATCGGCCATCCGGCAGATCTCCTCGCGGTCGATTACGAGCGTCTTGCCCGCCTCCATGGCCAGAACCGCGGCCCCGGCCTCGATAAGCGCCCCTATCGTCCTGGGGCCTATCACCGGAAGATCGAAGCGGACATCCTGATCGGGCCGCGACACCTTGACCACGACCGTCCCCTCACCCCCCAGCTCTCCGCCCCGGCGGATGGCCGCGTCGGTCCCCTCGGCGGCTTCCACCGCGACGATGGCGCGCCGCTTTACGACGACGGTTTGTCCGATTGCGAGATCCGAAATCGCCTTCGCCATGCGCCACCCGAAGGAGACGTTCTCTTTTTCCTCCTCGTTGAGATCGCGCTTTGTCAGTACACCCGGTCGCGCCACCTGGTCATCCAGAAGAAGGGTCGCCTCCCGCAGATCCAGCCCGGACTTCTCCAGAACATCGGCGACCGCGCCGAGAATGCTCTCCCCACGCCGGTCGGCCATTAGAGCGAGCAACTCCAGCACGAGGGGATCGGCTTTGAGCTCTTCCCAATCGCCGAACACATGGCGAAGGCGGAGCTGTCCCGCCATGACCACGTCCTTGCAACCGGCGTTCTTGAGGAATTCGATCATGCCCGTAAGCTGCCCGACGTGGAACCACGCGATCCGGTCCACGCATTGCGCAAGCGCCGGATCGGTCTCTTCCGTTATCGCGACAGTCGCCAGGTTGACGCCGCGCGCACGCGCGGCCTCGGCCAGCACGAAGGGGAGACGCCCGTTGCCGGCTATGAGTCCGAGAGTTTGCGGGACAGGGGAGGTCACCGCACCAGACCGCGCGTGGAATCACCGCGGATGAACTTCATCATCCTGTCGACCTCCGGTGCGCCCGAAAGCTCGCGCTCCACCTGCGCAAGCCTCTCCTTGAAGAGGAGCTTTCCGCGGAAGAGGATGTGATAGGCCTTCTTGATGTTGGAGATCTGGGCATCGGTCAGGCCGTTGCGCTTGAGGCCCACGCCGTTGAGCCCGACGAGTTTCGCATGGTCGCCCTGAACGATGCAGTAGGGAGGGATATCCTGGGCCACCATGGAGCCCGCCGCCGTCATCGCCATCGTACCTATGCGGATAAACTGGTGAATGCCGGAGAGAGCGCCCAGAACGACGCTGTCCTCAATCTGGACATGGCCCCCGAGATGGGTTCCGTTGGCCATAATGATGTTGGTCCCCAGGAAACAGTCATGGGCGACGTGCACGCCGATCATGAGGAGACAGTTCGAGCCGACCACGGTAACGCTCCCGCCCCCCGCGGTCCCCGGGTGAAGCGTCGCGGTTTCGCGAATGACCGTTCCGTCGCCGATTTTGAGAATGGTCTTCTCTCCACGGAACTTGAGATCCTGCGGGGCAAGTCCGACGGAAGCGAAGGGGTAGATCTGCACATCGGCGCCGATCTCCGTCCAGCCATCGATGGCGGCGTGGCTTACCACGACGCATCGATCGCCCATCTTCACGTTCGGGCCGACGGTCGTGTAGGGACCGATGCGCACCCCCTCGCCCAGCTGGGAGTCCTTATGCACGATGGCGGTCGGATGGATGTCCGTCATTATGTTCTCTCTGATTTGGTGCGGGCCGCGCTGAGGCCCCATTCGCCCTTCGACGTGAGGCCCGCGATGAGAAGCGCTTCCGCCGCCTTCTCCTCCCCCACCCAGGCGTAGGCCTGGAACCGCCACACGGGATCGCGGCGCTGAACTATCCTCACCTCGATGCGCAGAGAATCGCCCGGAGAGACCGCCCGGCGAAACCGCGTCTTGTCGATCCCGAGAAGGGCCATGCCGCTGCTCCTCACTGCCTCAGGCGCGGTCGCATGAGTCAGCACCCCCGCGACCTGCGCCATGCATTCGATGATCGCCGCGCCGGGCATGAGGGGCCGCCCCGGAAAGTGCCCCTCCAAAAACGGATCATCGGGGCGCACGTCCTTGAATCCCACGGCGTACTCCCCCGGCTTCACCTCGGTGATGCGCTCGATCAGAAGCGCGGGCGGCCGATGGGGGAGTACTTCGGCGATCCGATCCTGATCCATGGGCGGGGGGGGCAGCATAATCCTCTTACTTCTTTCCATTCGTCGTCACCGGATTCGGCAGCTTGTTCATCTCCCGTACCACCTCATCCGTGATGTCGATCGATTCGGCAGCGAAGAGCACCGACTTCTTTTCGAGAACCAGCATGTACTCGCCGCGGCCGCCGACTTTTTGAACGACCTTGAGCAGCGTGGCCACAATCTTGTTGGTGAGCAGCGAGTCCTCTCTCCGAAGGTCTTCCTGGGAATCCTTCACGAGCCGCTGATAGTCTCGGTACTTCTCCCGGTAGGCCGCCTCCCTGGTTCTCCGACTCTCGTTGTCGAGGGAGGCAGCGCTCTTTTCGAGCCCGTCGCGCATCCGCGTGAGCTCCCCCTCCTCGGCCTCGATCCGCCGCGTGAGGTTTTCGAGCTTGCGGGTAAACTTGGCCTTGGCCGTCTTTCCCGCTTCGCAG
Organism: uncultured bacterium; assembly: GCA_965371325.1. GTDB lineage: Bacteria > JAUYMQ01 > JAUYMQ01 > JAUYMQ01 > JAUYMQ01 > CBDUXZ01. The sequence goes on from CBDUXZ010000014.1 coordinate 2,695, forward strand.
TCGGTGAACGCACGTTCCATGTTCACAAAGGCGATTTTCTTATCTTCGGCGAACGCCGGTGGGGCGCTTACCCAGGCGAGCAGGATAAGTGCGAACACAGGGATCAGGTATCTGCCTGGCATACGAGAGGCTCCCTTCCGTCCCGATGACGACAAAAATACGGGGACGAAGTAGTTAGCAGTTCATTTCAGAACGGACTACCCACGCTGAATTCGAAGACGGAGGATTCCTCCCCTTCCTCGCGATCCAGCGGAACACCCCATTCCAAGCGGAGCGGGCCGAAGGGGGAGCGCCACCGCACCCCGACGCCTGCGCTCGTCCGGAAATCACTCGGGTCGATGTCCACCCCCTCCGCGAAGGCCTGCCCGGCATCGAAGAAGATCAGGCCGCCCAGCCCCGCCTTGCGATTCAGGGGGAACTGGTACTCGAAGTTGAAGAGGGCGAACTTGTTCCCGCCGATCACTTCCGTCTCTTCGCGATCGACAATGCCATTCCCGTTGAAGTCGGACACCACGTACTGGGTAGCGCCGTTCAGCCGTGAATCGCCGCTGCCAGCGCCAACGCCCCCCGAATCCACGCTCGACAGCTGGACAGGCTGCATAATCGCCCTGCGCGGACCGAGCGAACGGGCCTCAAAGCCACGAACGGAGTTCAGACCACCGAGGAAGAAGCGCTCCGTGATGGGAAGGAGCTGATCACTGTCGAGCACCGAGAGCGGGAACGTCGTATTACGCTGGGCCGGGGATCCGACTTCGAAGACGACGTTCGCGGGGACCGATATCTCCTCCCGCCCTTCTCCGCAACCTCTACAGACCGGGGGCTTGAAGCCTTCCGACGGCGCCGTCCCCGCGTCCGTAACCGCCTCATTCAGATCGAAATCGTCCAGATCGTTATCGGCTTCCGCGCCCCCCGCGCGCACGTTCACGGCGATGGTGGACTCCCAGGGAAAAAGGCGGAAGGGGAACCACCAGGTGGCCCTCCCCTCGACCTTCGTGAATTTGTTGTCACTCACCCCACCGCCCGCAGCTTCAAATCCGAGGCTGAAGAGCGATCCGCGGTGCGGGTCAATCCGATCGTCCCGCGTATCACGTATGACGGTCGGGGTGAACGCCCCCGTGATGGCGCCGCCGCGCAGGTCTTCGCGGATGAGGAGCGCCGTGGCGTCGAAGCCCAGCTCGTCGACCTCCAGATCCTCAAAGTTGTAACCGAGAAAAAAGCGCGTGTTGTCGAATATCGGGTAGCCCACACTCACGCTCCCCCCCCGCGCCTGCCGGGTGAAGTCGTTGAACTCGCGCCTGTCGGCGAAGGCGCTGATACTCGTGCTCCACTCGCTGCCCATGAAGTAGGGGTTCGCCCATCGGATGTTGACGTCGCTGCGCCTACCGCCGATATCCGCCGCGAGGGCGAGCTGCTGGCCGCGGCCAAAAAGATTCTGCTGCTGAATCTGAACAGCGAAAATGAACGCGTCCACCGAGCTGAAGCCGGCGCCGAAACTGAAAGATCCCGTGGGCCGCTCCTTGACCCCCACGGTGAGATCGAGCTGATCTCCGGTCGACCCCACCCGCGTGCTCACCGTGACATCCTCGAAGAAACCAGTCGCCTTCACGCGGTTCTTCGACAGCTCGACGGCGGAGTCGTTGTACAGCCCTCCTTCCGTCACCGCCACCTGCCGGCGAATGACGGAGTCGCGGGTCTTCGTGTTGCCAACGATGTCTATGTCCTCGAAATAGATCAGCCGCCCCTTCTCCACGTCGTAGGTGATGTCGACCGTTTTCTCCTGATCGTTGACATCCGTGAGCGGTGTCACGTTGGCGTAGAAGAATCCACGATTCGAGTATCGCTGTGTCAGTCCTTCGATGTCGCCGGTCATGCGCTGGCGGTTGAAGATCTCGCCCTTCCTGAGCCTGAAATGCTGGCGGACCGCTTCCCTGTCCAGAAATTCATCCCCGTTCACGTCGACCCGTCCGACTCTGTATGCGTCCCCTTCAACAATCGGTACGCTGACGAACAACCATTCCTGGTCGTGCGTCACCTCCGGCTCGCCAACCTCGGCCCTGAGGTGGCCCCTGTCGAGGTAGTAGTCCGAAACACGCTTCAGATCCTCGAAGAAGAGGGGTTCCTGATAGATGCCCCTGTTCGTGAAGCGGCTCAGGATGGGGGCGAGCAATCCCCACTTCTTTGTCTTCATCACGCTGCGGAGCTGGCGGTCGCTGAACTTCTCGTTCCCGGAGAACTCAACGCGCTTGAGCTTCAGCTTGTTCCCCTCCGTGATGTCGAAGGTGACGGCCGCACTGGTTTCATCCACCTGCAGGAGGCTGTACTTCACCGATGCGAGATAGTAGCCGGACTGGGAGTAGAACGACTGAATCCGTTGTTGATCCTGGTAGAGACCCTTGAAATCGAGCGTCTCGTTCGGCTTGATCGTCAGAATTTCGTCGAGCTTGTCCTTTTTGATGTGGCGGTTCCCGGCGTAGTTGATCGATCGGATGATCGGATTTTCCGCCACGATGAAGGTGATGATCTTCCCCCCGGGCGTCTGGCGCAGGTCGACCTGGACGTCGCGGAAGTAGCCCATCCGGTAAACGTTCCGAACGTCATCCTGAAGCGCCTCGGTTGTGAAGGGGTCGCCGGGCTGCAGGGCGATCTTTATGCGAATGGTCTCTTTCTCGATGCGTGAGTTACCTGTTACGCGAACCTCCGATACGCGCTCACTCTGGGGAACGCTGACCGTGGCCTTTGGGCCCCTCCCGGTCGTTATGCGGTAGGTGAGAATGCGCCCCTCGGGGCCGTCGGTCACCCGCACCTCGACGTCACGCACCTCGTCGCGCTGGAGTATCCGCCGAATGTCTTCCCCCAGGGCCGGCTCGGAGAATGTCTCACCCACGCGGCTCCGGAGCGACAGAAGGACTTCGTCCTCTTCCCCCTCGCGGGCCCCCTGGATCTGGATCTCGGCGATCATGGCGGGATAGCCCTCTTCCGCTTCCAGCGGCGGCGCCGGTGGAGGAAGGGCCACGATGTTCGCGATCTTGTCGGCCACCTCCTGGATCTTCGGGACGATGGCGTCATCGCCGCGCGCCAGCGAGTAAATGCGGCCCGCCGTCGAGGCCGATCTGACTCCCCAGACTTTCACGTCGAGGGAGTAGTTGGTGCCGGACTTCGTGATGCTCCCGAGCACCACATAGTCAGCGTCGAGCTTCTCCCCGACCTCTTGCACCCGCCGCTCCGCCATCGCCTTCGACGCGGCATCACCCACCGCCTCGAGCACGAGATACTTCTCCACAACGGTGATACCGCCGTGTTGCTCGAGTCGCGAACTCAGCAGATCCATCGCGGCCGCCTGCAGATGGCTCAACCGCTCCGGCTCGCTCACCTCGAAGGGAAGCACGGCCAGGACGACACGGGTGGCTGCGGCCTGGGGGGAGGCATCTTCGAGAGCCAGGGCCTGCGGAACGCCAAAGAGCGTCCCGGCAACGATCAGGCAGAGCCCGATCCTCGCCGCCATGGATCTCAACGCCCTTGACGGTGCCTGCGTCATTACACCTCAGGGGTTCAGCTTGCCATCCACCAGATGAAGCTGGCGTCCCATTCCCTCAGCCATCTTCTCGTTATGCGTCGCCATCAGGATGGTGAGATTCTTCTTCTGATTGAGATCAAGAAGCAGGTCCTGAACTGTTGACGCCGTTCGGGGATCAAGGTTCCCCGTGGGCTCGTCCGCCAGGAGGATTCGCGGCTCCAGCACCAGGGCGCGCGCAATGGCCACACGCTGGGCCTCGCCGCCGGAGAGCTGTCCGACCCGATGCCCGAGCCGGCTCGCCATGCCCACCTCCTCGAGAAGGGTCTCGGCCTGCTCTTTCGCAACCTGCCTGGATAAACGCCGGATGAGCGCGGGCATCATCACGTTCTCGAGCGCCGTGAACTCCGGCAGCAAATGATGAAACTGAAACACGAATCCAATCGCCTCATTACGGAACCGCGCGAGCTCGGAGGAGCTGAGCTCGAAGGGATTTCGTTCCTCGACGTATACCCGGCCCGATGTCGGCCGGTCAATCGTTCCCAGAATGTGAAGGAGAGTTGATTTCCCCACCCCCGACACGCCGACAACAGCCGTCGTCTCTCCAGGCGAGATGCTGAAGTGGATATCCCGCAGCACCTCCAGGAGGGTCTCGCCGGTTTGATACGACTTGGAGAGCCCTTCGGCCCGGATTAAGGGGGTCAAATGATAACACAGCCTCCGTGGGGGTCCAAAAGTTCACCCACTATTCGGTCCTTAGCCCTTCCACGGGATCGACACGGCTGGCCTGCCAGCTTGGAAACAGGGTGGCAAGCACGCTTGCGGCGAGCGCCGCTGCCAGTATGAGCGTGAGCTGGGCGGGCTCGAGCCGCGCGGGGAGCTGCGAGAGGTTGTAGACATCGGGTGGAAGCGGGTTAAAGCCGACCAGCCGCTCCACGGCGAGCTGCAGCTTCTCGATGTTCGCCACCGTGTATAGCCCGAGGGCAAGTCCGGCGGTGATCCCGCCCCCGCCGATGAGCAGCCCCTCGATAAGGAAAATCCGGCTGATCCCGCCGTTCGTCGCCCCCATCGTCTTCAGAATGGCGATGTCCTTGTGCTTCTCCATCACCATCATGACGAGCGTGCTGATTATCCCGAAGGCGGCCACGGCCACGAGGAAGATCAGGATGATCGTCATCGTGACTTTCTCGGTTCGGAGGGCGCTGAAAAACGTCGGGTTGAACTCCGTCCAGGCCCGCGCATTGAAGGGGAAAAGGAGCACATCCTCGATTGCCCGCGCTACCCGGCCCGCCTCGAATACCCCGACGGTCTTCACCTCGATTCCCGACGCCACGCGGCCGGTGCCGAGGAAATCCTGCGAGTTCTCGAGGGAGAGATAAGCCACCTGCGCATCGAACTGGTAGAAGCCCGACCTGAAAAGGCCGACCACCCGGTAGCGCCGGTACTTCGGAGAAGGACCGGCGGGCGTGAGGCGGCCGCCGAAGGGTGAGACGACGACGAGGGTTTCGTTCATGCGCACGTTCAGGAGCGCCGCCAGCTCCTCGCCAATAATCATCCCGGGATACTGCTTCGGCGCTTCCGCCTCCCCGTCATCCACGGGCGCGAGGGGAGGTGGCTTCGTCAACCAGGAGATATCACCTTGGACGAGATCGTTCCGGATGTTCGTCACGCCCGGCGCAAGCTCAGGGTCAATCCCTTTCAGTTCCACGCCAATCACGCCGGACTCCGAGCGGAGCATGACCTGGGAGAGCTGAAAAGGGGCGGCCGCGACTACCCCCGGCACGTCCGCCATCTTCTCGAGCACCTCGGTGTATCGATCCATGGCACCGTCCACGCGCGTGATAATCACGTGGGCGTTTGCGCCGATAATCTTGTCGCGCCACTGCTCCTCGAAGCCGTTCATCACCGAGAGCACGGTGATCATCACCCAGACGCCCAGCGCCACACCGAGAAGCGTGATGGCGCTCGTGATGGAAATGAAGGTCTGCTTGCGTCTTGCGAACAGGTACCGCATCGCGATGAACCACTCGTAAGGCAAGGTCAGCTCCCATCCTTGGCGGACTTCTCTTCGGAACTGCCATCTTCGGGGCCGGAGGGAGCCTCTCCCCCACCGCCTCCCTGCTCGGGCCTCAGCTGAGGGAAGAGAATTACCTCCCGGATCGAGCGAGAGTCCGTCATGAGCATGACGAGGCGATCGATCCCTATCCCCTCCCCGGCCGTCGGGGGCATTCCCAGCTCGAGGGTTCGGATATAGTCCTCGTCGATGTCCTGAATTTCCATCTCGACATCGGGATCGTCGGGATCGCGATCCTCGAGCTGCCGGACGAACCGCCTGCGCTGCTCATCCGGATCGTTGAGTTCACTGAAGCCGTTGGCGACCTCGAGGGCGCCTACAAAGGCCTCGAATCGCTCCACGGTCGCCGGGTCATCGTCCCGTGGTCGTGAGAGGGGACTTACCTCCGCGGGGTAGTCGGTCACGAAGGTCGGCTGGATGAGATGCGGCTCCACGAGTGCGTCAACGATTTTCGCGAGGATCCTTCCCAGGTTGTCATCGTCCTTCAGCGCCACACCCTGACCCCGGGCTGCCTCGAGCGCGCGCGCGCGATCCGATAGTGAACTGCCGGGAATCGCAGAGTGCTTCGTGATCGCCTCACGTAGCGAGAGCGTGGTCCACGGAGGCGACAGATCGATCCGGTGCCCCTGATATTCAATCTCCGCGCTCCCCAGAACTTCCTTCGCGCACGCGCTCATCATCTCCTGCGTAAGCGCCATGAGATCCTCGTGGGTGGCGTAGGCCTGATAGAACTCCAGCATCGTGAACTCGGGATTATGCCGGGTGGAGAGCCCCTCGTTCCTGAAGTTGCGGTTGATCTCGAAGACGCGATCGATTCCCCCCACGACGAGACGCTTCAGATAGAGCTCCGGCGCTATCCGGAGATAAAGATCCATGTCGAGCGCGTTGTGGTGGGTCTTGAAGGGACGGGCCGCCGCCCCGCCGGGGAGCGGCTGCATCATCGGCGTTTCAACCTCGAGAAAATCCCTCTCGGAGAGGAACTCGCGGATGAACTGAATGATTCGCGAGCGGCGCTGGAATATCTCGCGTACACCCGGATTGACGATGAGATCCACCGCGCGCTCGCGGAAGCGGGTCTCCACGTCCCGGAGGCCGTGCCATTTCTCGGGGAGGGGCCTCAGCGACTTGGCGAGAAGCGTAATCTCGCGCACCTCGATGGAGAGCTCTCCCGTCCGTGTGCGCAGGATCCCCCCCGTTACGCCGACGAGATCGCCGAGGTCGAGGGTAGAGAGAAGGGCAAATCCCGGCTCGCCGAGGAGATCCTTCTTCAGGAATAGCTGGATGCTCCCCGTCCGGTCGCGCAGATCCACAAAACTCGACTTTCCGTGGGTCCGTAGCGCCATGATCCGGCCGGCAAGAGTGAAAGTCTCGTCGATCCTCGCGAGTTCTTCCGCTCCGATCTCATCGAATCTTTCGTGAAGGAGGCCCGCGGTGTGGGCCACGCGAAACCGGTTTGGATAGAGCGCCGCGCCCGCGGCGCGAACCGCGTCCAGCTTCTTCCTTCGGCTCCGAACCAGCCGGTTCGACTCCTCAGAGGACGACATCCTGCTGATTCTCCTAGAGGGGTGCGGTCCGCGCGTCCGATCGTGCGCGGCTCAGGCGTTGTCCGCCCGGGGTGGATCGCCATCGCCGCCCGGAGTGGATGCATGCGCCGGGCGGGGCAAAGCGCAGCCTGGAATGCCGGATACGGTTTTCCGGTTCATGGATTCTTGCGTGGGAAGCTGAACGGCGGCAAGAGGGCGCCCTGCAAAGATGGGGGGGAACCCCCGTGGCGCCCCCTCGCGGACCCCGATCGCCGAAGCCGGTAAAGTTCCGGGAAGTCTAGCCCTGGAGCAAGGTTGCGTCAAGGTAAAACCCCGTTAAATACGGGTAGTTGGACGCCGGTGATCGTCTCCGGCGCGGGGCTTCCGGGGAGTGGAAAACCACCCGCGCTACCTCGCGAGGAGGTAGGCCTGCATGAGGCGATCCAGATCGCCGTCAAGGATGGCGTCGACGTTCCCCTCTTCATGGCCCGAGCGATGATCTTTCACCTTCCGGTAGGGCTGAAGCACGTAGCTTCGGATCTGGCTCCCCCACTCGATGTCGGGCTGCGCGGCGAGTTCCTTGTCGATTTTCTCTTGTTTCTTCTTCCGCGCGAGCTCGTAGAGCCTCGATCGCATGACCTTCATCGCCGCCTTTCGGTTCTTCTGCTGCGAGCGCTCGTTCTGGCAGGAAACCACGATGCCGGTTGGGAGATGGGTCATGCGGACGGCGCTGTCGGTCTTGTTGACGTGCTGTCCGCCGGCGCCGCTTGACCGGTACGTGTCGATGCGGAGATCGGCATCGTTGATTTCGATCTCGATGCTGTCGTCAATCTCGGGGGTAACGAAGACCGAGGAGAAGCTCGTGTGGCGGCGGGCGTTCGAGTCGAAGGGACTGATACGGACGAGGCGGTGAACGCCCGACTCGCTCTTCAGATACCCGAAGGCATAAGGGCCCCGCACGTTGAAAGAGGTGCTCTTGATCCCCGCCTCCTCGCCGGGCTGAGCGTCGAAAACCTCCGTTTTGAAGTTCCGGCGCTCTGCCCATCGGAGATACATCCGGAGGAGCATCTCGGACCAGTCCTGGGCTTCTGTCCCTCCCGCACCCGCGTTGATCGTGACGATCGCATCATTGGAATCCGTCTCGCCGGAGAGCATGCGCTGCAGCTCGGCCTGTTCGATCGCCTTCTCGAGATCCGCCGTTTTCGCGAGGGCCTCCGCCCGCGTGTCGTCGTCGTTCTCCTCCTCCGCAAGCTCTCCCAGAACCTGAATTTCCGAAAGCTCCGCATCGAGATTTGCCCAGGCCTCCAGGGGAATGGTCAGCGTGCGGCGCTCCCGGAGAAGCGTTTCGGCCTGCTCGCGGTCATCCCAGAAACCGGGAGCGGCCGCCAGGGCATCCAGCTCCGCAACGCGCTTGCGCTTGCCGTCTACGTCAAAGATGGCTCCGGAGCGCCGTGATGCGCGCCGCAAGGGGATCGACCTTTCCCTTTAGTTCCTTGTTCATGTGCTCCTCGTCTGTCCGCCGTTCTCAGAGCGGACGGGTTCCTTTTCCGGTAGAGCGGGACGCCTGAAGGGGATAATCGCCGCGAGTCCGAGAATGGCGCACCCCCAGGCGAAAACGTCGCCCCACCGCGTGTAGAAAGTCTCCAGCCCCCGGGTTGTGAGCGGGGCAGTGAACTGGGTCATCGTGAAGAGCTTCGTCTTCTCCATAACATCGCCCGTGGGCTGTATGAGCGCCGAAAAACCCGTGTTCGCGGCCCGCGCGATCCCAACCCTGTTCTCCACGGCCCTGAAGATCGCCATCTGGAGGTGCTGGCCCGGAGCGCCGCTCCGTCCGAACCATGCGTCGTTGGTGATGTTCACCAGGAAATCGGCCCCCTGCCCGACAAGGGCCCGGGACAGCTCGGGGAAGATGCTCTCGTAACAGATGAGGGCCCCGAACCGACGGCCCGCCACGCTGAACACCTTCGCCTCTCCGCCCGCTGCAAAATCGGCCCCCGCAATTCCGGTTGCCACACGCGAGACAAAACGGATCTGTTCACGGAAGGGAACGTATTCGCCGAAGGGAACGAGGTGAATTTTATCATAACGCCCCTCCACCTGCTCTCCCGGGGCCACGAGGAAGGCGCTGTTGTAGTAGCGCACCCGGGGAGTCCCGCTCTCCTCCTCGTCGTAGGCCGAACTCCCGAAAAAGATGGGGGCGGCCGCTTCGTCGGAGGCCTTGAAGATCAGATCGGCCAGCGTCTCTTCGTCCTGGAAGAAAAACGTCACGGCCGCTTCGGGCCAGACAATCAGATGGGGGGAGTTCTCCGCGGCGTCCGCCGTGAGCGCCAGATGACGCGAAAGCGAAGCCACGATGTTCTCCGGACTCCACTTCAGGTCCTGCGGAATGTTCCCCTGAACGACAGCCACCCGAAGGGGCTCCTCTTCGCTCGTCAGCATGATGATCTGAGCCTGCCGAAACGCACCGCCTAACCAAACGACGCCGACAAGACCGCCCACCAGCAGGACGAGACGCCGGATCGCCCGGCGGACGGGCCGCCGGGCGGCCCACCGCCACAAAACGGCTGCGACCGCGAGGTTCGTCAGGATGAGCAGGAAAGAGACACCGTAGGGACCCGTCCACTCTGCGATCTGAATGAGGCTTGTGAACCGCGCCTGGCTGTAACCCGCCAGCGCCCAGGGGAAACCTGAAAGGGTGTGGGCGCGCATCAGCTCCAGCCCCACCCAGAGCGCCGCTCCGAGCCAGACCGCCGCCCCCTCGCCCAGCTGCAGCGCGCGGGCGATCCCACCGGCCCAGCAGGCCTGGTAAAGGGCGAGGTAGAGAGACAGGAGGAGGAGCGTCAGCAGGGCGAAGAGGAGCGGGGCGTGACCGTAGGTGTGCACGACGACAACGATCCAGTGGAACGTGCCCAGATTGGCGATGAGACCCGCAATGAAGCCGAGGGCGAAGGCCGGCCTCGGATCGCGGCCATGGATGGCCAGCAGCAGGGGCACCCAGGCGATCCAGGCCAGAAGAGAGACGCCGGCCGGCGGAAACGAAGCGGCCGAGAGGAGTCCGCTCGTGATGGCAAGTAGAAGATTGCGGGCGTTCATATATCTATCTGGAGGGACGCGCGGTCGCGCGCTTTTTGGGGTTCCTGCGGCCTCTGCCGCGCGAACGCCCGACTGCGCTTTGTTGCGCCGCGGGAAGTGGAACCACCCCAAGGGCCGGGATAAAGGATGACGCGCGTTTAAGAAGGCGACGCTCTTCTCTGCGCATGACCGCCCGCCGGCGGGCGTTCCCAACGTGTTCGTGGCCAAGCAGGTGCAGCACGCCATGGACCAGGAGGTGGGCCACCACCCGGTTGATCGGGATCTTCCGGCGCCGGGCCAGGCGCAGCGCGCTCTGGAGGCTTATGACAACATCGCCGAGCAGCTCTCCGGCTGGCTCCGCAAAACGCTCCTCGCTCATGGGGAAGGAGAGTACGTCCGTCGCGCGATCGCGATCGAGCCATTTTCGGTTCAGCGCACGGATGATCGCATCATCGACCCAGGCCACGCTCAGTTCCGCGTCAGGACATCCCGAGCCTTTTAAGATCGTCCTCAGGAACCTCGCCGTCCCGCTTCTGCTGATCCTTACCCGGTTCTGCTGATCGGTCTGGCGGACCTTCATCACTCTTCTTCTTGCGCGCCGCCTCTCCCTTGGCCACGGGTTCCGGATATGCGATGCGGCCGTGGTAGATGGCGGTAAGCGTGTCGGTGAAGCTCCGCGCAATCTTGTTGAGGTCACGGAGCGTGAGATCGCACTCATCAAGCTGCCCGTCGCGAAAGATGTTGTTGACGATCTTCTGGACCGACCCCTGGATCCGCGCCCGGTT
>CBDUXZ010000015.1:0-13601 GCA_965371325.1 uncultured bacterium
TCGGCCAGGCCCGACGTGGTGGTTCTTCCCAACTCGACCCGCGAGGTCGTGCAGATAGTCCGCCTCGCCAACGCGCGGGGTACCCCCATCGTGGCGCGCGGCGCCGGAACAAGCTTCTCCGGCGGATCGATCCCCATCGCGGGCGGAATCATGATCGCGTTCTCCCGAATGAACCGCATTCTCGATATAGATCCCGAGAACCTTTGCGCCACCATCGAACCGGGCGTCGTGAACCTCGACCTCTCGCTCGCCACGGCCTCCTATGGACTCCGGTATGTGCCCGACCCCTCGAGCCAGAAGACGTGCACGCTTGGAGGAAACGTCGCCGAGAATGCAGGTGGCCTTCTCTGTTTCCGCTACGGTACGACCGTCAATCACCTGATGGGCCTGGAGGGGGTAACGGCCGAGGGCGATCTGTTCGAAATTGGCGGCAAGGCCGTGGGGTCGCCCGGCTACGATCTCCTGGGCGTGATGACCGGCTCTGAAGGAACCCTCGGAATTTTCACAAAGATAACCGTCCGGCTGATGCCGCTTCCGCGCGAGTCTTGCACGATCCTCGCCAGTTACGGATCCGTGGATCATGCCGCCGCAACCGTTGCCGACGTCGTGGCTTCGGGCATCGTCCCGTCGGCACTCGAAATGATGGACCGGGGGATCATCCATGTGGTCGAGGAGTACATCAAGGCGGGCTATCCCCTCGACGCGGATGCGGTGCTGATCGTCGAGCTGGAAGGAGATCCCAGGGCGGTTGAGGCCCAGGGCGTACGCATCCGGGAAATTTGTGAGCAGAACCAGGCCAGGGAGATTCGCATTTCACGCGACCCGGCCGAGCGTGAAAAACTCTGGGCGGGCCGCAAGGGCGCCCTGGGGGCGGTAGCGCGCCTGCGCCCGCGATACTACCTGCATGACGGCGTCGTGCCCAGAAGCCGTCTTGTCGAAACCCTGCGCGAGGTCCAGGCCATCGCGCGACGGTACCGGCTGCAAATTGTCAACGTCCTTCATGCAGGAGACGGAAACCTTCATCCGACGATCCTGTTTGACACGCGCAATGCGGAGGAAACCGCACGTGTGCGCGCGGCCGGAGACGAGATTATTCGCAAGTGCGTGTCGGCCGGTGGAACCATCACTGGCGAACACGGCATCGGAATCGAGAAACGGCATCTCATGCACCTTGTCTTCTCCCCCGAGGATATGGCAGCGATGGCACGACTGAAGCACGCCTTCGATGGGGACGGGCTGCTGAACCCCGGAAAGATTTTTCCCACAGGCGCCGTCTGCGGCGACGTCAAGCCCGCGGCCGCCTGACGATTGCCCAAAAAGGGAGGATCCGGATCTGGCTCAGCAGAACCCGAACCTCGCTGAGCGCCTCGCGGCGCAATTCGGCGCAGCCTGCGTCCGGACGACGGACCTGGCCACGCTCGCTCCCGAGGGATCACATCCACGCGCTTTGCTCGAACCCACCTCGGCCGAGCAGGCCGCCGCGATGCTCGCCTTTGCGCGCGAGCAGGGTTTGTGCGTGGCCCCCATCGGAGGAGGCACGCGCCGCGCCGCCAGGGCCCCCGCGCGAGGCCTCGATCTCCTCCTTTCAACGGCCCGTCTCAACCGCGTTCTCGAATACGCCCCGGCCGACTTCATCATCACGGCGCAATCCGGCGTGACCCTCGCGCATCTCCGGGAGGTAACCGCGTCGAAGGGCCAGTGGCTCGCCCTCGATCCGCCCGCTGCGGCCCCCTCTACCCTGGGGGGCGCGCTTTCTGTAGACGCCAGCGGCCCCCATCGCTATCTCTACGGGACCTCCCGCGATCTCGTCGTCGGCATTGAGGCCGTGCTCCCGAACGGCGACGTGATCCGATCGGGCGGCCGCGTCGTCAAGAATGTGGCGGGCTATGATCTCAAAAAGCTCTTCCTCGGCGCGCTGGGATCGCTCGGCGTCATAACGTCCGTCTCGCTCAAGCTTCATGCGATTCCTGAAGATGAAACCCTCATCATTGCATCCTTCCCCGACTACAAGTGCGCCGGTCATGCGAGCGCTGCCCTGCTGCGCGCAGGCTATGAGCTGGCCGTTCTCGATCTTTTGAACCGGCAGGCGCTGGAAACCCTGAGCACGGACGGTCTGCCCGTGGACACGCGGTGCGGGCTCCTTCTCTCCCTCGTGGGAACGCGTCCAAGCAACACGGCACAGGGATCGGAGATAGCGGTTCTCTGCGCGCAAAGCGGAAGTCTCTCGACCCGCGCACAGAGTGGCGACGCGTGTCGCGAAATGTGGCTGCGACTGGGAAACCTCTGCCTGCCGGCTCCCGCCACCGGGGCCGGCAGCGACCGGGTCGTAGCGCGCCTCGCTGTTCCCCTTCGGGCGATTGCGACCATGGCCCGGCGCGCCGAGATTCTCATGGCACACACGGCGCCTCTGTATCTCGTCGGTCGCGCGGGCAACGGTGTGCTCACCCTGTGCTTTGATACCCCATCACCCGAAGCGCCGGCGGAGGGCCTTCGTGCGCTCCGAGACGAAGCGATCGCGCGCGGGGGGAGCCTCGTTATGGAAGCCGCGCCGGCCGCCCTGAGATCAAAACTTGGCGTGCAGGGCGCATCCATGGCGGCCCTTCCCCTCCATCGGCGTATAAAGGAAGCCTTCGATCCAGGTGGAACCCTTCTACCGGGAAACTTCTCCGGAACTCCCTGAGGAAACCATGGGGCAAACGCGCAGCGGAAGCGAGAGGGACGCGCATCCTTTTTTCTCCCTCGGGGAATACGAGGGACTCATGCAATGCGTCCGTTGCGGGTTCTGTCTCCCCCACTGTCCCACCTACCGGGAGCTCAAGACAGAGCCGGCTTCGCCCCGGGGAAGGCTCGCCCTCATGAAGTCGGTGGCGGACGGCGCCGTCAAGCCGGATGCGGACTTCGCGAAACACATGCACCTCTGCCTCGATTGCCGTGCCTGCGAACCGGCCTGTCCATCCGGGGTTCCTTTCGGGCGCCTGCTGGAAAAAACGCGGGCGCGGATCGACAGGAAACGCCCGAAGGGTCTGCTCGGCCGCCTCGTCCGGGTCCTGGGCTTTCGCATCCTGCTCTTTCATCCGGCCCTTATCGAGTTCCTTCTCATGCCGCTCCGATTGGGCGAAGCGCTGGGTCTGCGCCACCTGTTTCGTCGCATGGCCCCATCGGGGCGCCTCGCCGACATCGAGGCAATGCTTCCGGATCTCCCCCTGAAGGCGCCGGGGGCCACCCTCCCCCGCCTCATTCCTCCGGTTGGCCCCATGCGGGCGCGCGTGGGGCTCTTCACCGGCTGCGTCATGCAGTCGCTCTTTACGAAGGTGAACCGCGACACGGCGGAGGTGCTGCGTCAGAACGGTTGCGAGGTCGTCATTGTTCCACGGCAGGGCTGCTGCGGCGCCCTTCACGTTCATGAAGGACGGCGGCGCGAGGGGAAAACCCTTGCGCTCCGCAATCTGGATGCCTTCCGCGGCCTGGAGTTCGATGCCATCATCGTGAACGCGGCCGGATGCGGTTCAACGCTGAAGGAGTACGGTGCGCTCCTCGGCGACAATCCGGCCTTGTCTGAGGAGGCGGAGCAATTCGCGGGGAAGGTAAGCGATGTGATGTCCTTCCTCGACAGACTCGGCGTCGTTCCCCCTCCACACCCGGTGCAGGAGCGAATTGTGTACGACGCCCCGTGCCACCTCCTGCACGCCCAGGGGGTGGAGAAGGCGCCCCTGAATGTATTGTCCCGTCTCTCGGGGGTGGAGATTGTGGAGGGCCCCGACAGCGCGTGGTGCTGCGGCTCCGCGGGGATTTACAACCTGACCCACCCGGGCGTCTCCCGCGAGATGCTCGATCGTAAAATGAAGACGATCATCCCGCTCCGCCCCGATGTGATCGCCAGCGGGAATCCCGGGTGCATGATGCAGCTCAAGTGGGGCGCCGCAAGATGGGGCGTGGCCGCGCGGGTTTGCCATCCCGTGGAGCTGCTGGCCCGCGGTTACGTGCGGGAGCCGTGAGCCGACAGGACAGCAGCGGCGGCGAGAGTCAACAAAAAATCCCCGACGCGGGCCGGGGAATGCGCAAAGATTTCGAAGCGATGCTTATTCGGACAGCGTTCGTTCCTCGCCTGTCTCCACGGATTCCTTTTGAGGAGCGGCTTTCGATTCGTTGATCTTTCGCTTCAGATCCTTGCCCACCTTGAAATAAGGCATCCATTTCGAGGGAACGTTGATCTCCACGCCCGTCTTCGGGTTCCGGCCGCGGTAGGCTTTATAGTGCTTGCTTATGAAGCTTCCAAAGCCCCGTATCTCGATGCGTTCCTTCCGCTCGAGTGCCTCGGCCATGCAATCAAACACAACGTTCACGAGTGCATCCGCCTTGCGGTGATAAATCCCTCGCCGCTCCGCGACGCGGCGGGCGAGGTCAGATTTGTTCACGAGATCCTCCGGGGGGCAACACGTCCAGCTGCATTGTGCCGTAGAGGTAGAAATGCGCAATTCCTCGGAAAGATGGTTTCTACCCCAGCCTGTCGAAAGCTGTCAAGCCGGCCATTTTGCCGATCGGAAGGGCCCGGAGCGGGGTGCCGTCCGGTGAGGGGCGCAAAGAGAGGCTGCAAGAGAGAGGGCAGAGCGAAGGGGCCGGCGTCCCGGGGTTTGCCTGCCGGTATGGGTTTTTGAACAGCGGATCGGGTTGCTCGGATCAGCGCCGCCATGCCTTGGGGACGCCGGCGACCGAAGCCTTAAAGTCGAGTTCCTGGAGTTCCCGGCGATAATTCTGAAGCGCCTTCTCCCGCTCGTGCACTTCCCGCTCCAGAGGATCGATGAATCTTGGCTCATCACCGGTCTTCTCGGTGTTGATCACAAATCCTTCGATGGAAAATCGCCGTGGCTTCTTCTCCGTGGTTCCCTGCTCGATCTTGTCGTAGAGCTCGGCCCGCTTGAGCGCCAGAGTTCTCTCTTCGCGCGCGATCCTCGTCCGCAGGCTTCGAAAGCGGCTCCGCCAGACCTCCTCATCCTTATCCGCTACACCGGAATCTCCCTCTTCAGACACCGAGGGCGATGCAACAGGCACGCGCGTCAGGGTGTCGAGATCGGGGAGTTTGCCGGCACTTCCCGGCTCATCCTCAGCGAACGCCTGCAAGGAGGAAAGCATGAGAAGGGCGAGGGCAAGGGCCGTCAGCGCTTGCATGATCCGCATTTTCGGGGATGCTCCGGTCCTGCCTCGGGAAAGGGGCGGCGACAAATTTTTGGGGGGCGACGATTCAGCGGCTCAAACGATCGTAGAGATCGTAAATGGCCCGCCGCGTGGCCAGGCTTCGGCGGAATCGCGCATCGAAGGTCTCGGTACTTCGCCGCGCAACGATCTCCGCGTGGTTGTCAACCACGCGCGTGTGCGGCTTGATGGAAATGGAGTAAGACCGCGCTGTGAGATCCTCCTCGAGGATCACGGTCGTCACGCGGTTGTCCAGAGGAGAGAATTTCGTTTCGATAACCCGGGCGAAATCCTGGGCGGACGAAGGGCTCGCCTGGCCTAGTGCCACGGCCATGCCGACAGCGATAACGAGGAGCGTGCGTTGCATGTCTGCCTCGGGCAGGCGGTTGCGCGCGGGTTCTATCAAAGGCTACTCGGAAGGGCCCGCCCCGTCAACTCTTTCATGACGCTCGTTACTAAGCTCGGGCCCGGCGGCAGGCGAAGGAGAGGGGGGATTTCGGGGTCAGGCGGAGGTAGGCGCACCGGAATGTTCCACCGCCGACCGGCCCGGGCCGACTTCAGGCGCGATGCGATCCTTCAGAATGGTGAGCAACCCGAGCCCCTGAAAAAGGCGACAGATAAGAAACCCGAGATCGGGCTCCCACCACCTGTAGGCGAAGCGGGCAGAGTCCTGATCGTAATGATGATTGTTCTGAAGCCCTTCGCCGACGACGAAAAATGCTACGAACAGGTTGTTCCGGGAGCTGTCCGAGGTTTCAAAGGTACGGTACCCCGCCGCATGGCCGAAAGAATTGACGAGCCACCCCTGGACCGGATGGCTCATGAGGCCGAGATAAAGACACGCGGCCAGGATCCAGGCATTGAAAACCAGGCCGATTGCCACGGCCATGGCGATTTGCGCCACGTAGGGGAGAAACCAGAGCTGATGCCGGTTCGCCCATGAAATCGGGAAATCGAGATCGCTGACTACGGCCGTGTAGCTGCTCTTCCCGAGGGTCAGGCCCGCAAGCATTCTCTCGTAGGCCCGAAGTTGTGCGAGAAAAACGCCGGGCACGCCCACATTCACCGGACTGTGCGGATCGCGGGATCCGTCAGAGTACCGGTGGTGCAGGCGATGCATGCACGCCCAGGCTTTTGGATCGATCCCTGTCACCCAGGGGCCGGTAAGCACGACGAAGCGGCGCAGGCCGGGACGAAGCGAGAGCGCGCCGTGAGCGAATGGTCGGTGGTAGAAGACCGTGATATAAGCGGCGCTGACAAGCGCCCCGGCTACAAGGGCCCCCGTACACGCAAGCGCGTAGCCCAATGACCACCTCCTCTAGTGATCGCTGACGGGTCTATCCCTTGCGGCAAGTCCTCAATGCGAGGCCGGACCAGGGGGGTGAACGGGAAGCGTCAGCACGGACGAACGTGCAAGACTCTCGATTGGTCTTGATCGTTGGGGGCGCAGTCTAACCCGGAAGCATGCCGATCGACCAACATTTTTTATCCCCTCTGTAGCACTCATGGTAATCGGCGTAGATTTTGCTCAAGCGATACCCTCTTGATAAACTCAACCAGGAAGGCCCGCCTGTTCTCCACCCAGAGACCGCCAGTCGCTCCGCGCGCAAAGAATAACAGCAGCCGCGATGGCGGGGTAGTAAAGGGCAAAATCCGGAAGATCGTGCGAGAGGCGCCACGCCGTGCCCCCCTCATGGAGGATGGCGGCGAGCACGAGGCGGCCCACGTTCAATGAGAGGACGGCCGTTATCACACCGGCGGTCCGGAAGAGATTGGCTGTGCAGGATCGACCGGCGCGCCACGTGAACGCGACGAGGATGAGGGCCAGATCCAGGTAGGTGCAGGCGGGCGTGATGAGAAAGCGGCTATCGGCAACCGTAAGAAACACACCCGCCTGGTGGGAGACGATGGCCGCCGGGTAGCCGAAAAGGGAGATGACAAAAGCCCCCACCGTGCTCAGCCATAAGCGGAGCGCCATCCAGTCGAAAGAGAGATAGAACGCCAGCAGTGCTGCCAGAACGACGAGACGCGCGAGCAGGGGCTTGTTGAAAATCATCGACGGACGGCCTTCCGCCGGGCGGCCAGCAGGAGGAGAAGGATAAGAATGATGGCAAAGGGCAGGTGTTCAGTTCCGGCTGTCTTCTCCTCCTCGGCGAAGTAGCGATAATTGGAGGCGCTCTGAATAGCGTTTGCGGGTTTTTCAGAAGCAAGCGCCATCGATTCAATCTGAGAGGGCGCTTTCGCCTTCGCGACGATAACCATCTTGAACCGGCTCATCGCCTCCACGATCGCCCCCGCGCGGGATTTCCCCCCTGTCGGAGGCGCCGCCCAAAAGTTGCTGCAAAGAGAGATTGCGTAGGCACTCTTCGGGTCAAGCGTGTACTCATCACCGAGCGCGTGGGTGCCACATGTGCAGCTGAAGTTGATGGTCTCCCGATCGAGCGCCGAAACAATCCCCTCGAAATTGGCGAGCACTTTCCTGTAACGCCACCCGTCGTAGGCGCCAAACCAGGTCGCGTAGGGCGCGTCGTAAACACGCTGCGCATCCGCGACGCCCGCAAGATAGGCGGCTGCGCCCGCAGCCAGCGCCCGGGCATTCTCCAGCGCCTCGACCGCCTTCCCCTCCTGGGCGCCGGCACAATCCACGAAAACGGGCAGCGCGGCCCGCGCGGGTAATACCGGAGCGATAAACGGTGCAATCAGCACTGTTCCAGCGTATAGTGAAAGTAGTTTATTAGCTATTTTGCGCCTCATGGCACAGCCCTCCTGCAGGCGGGCCGGGCGGATCTTGAGAAAACGTCATCCGCGCCGATGAAGGATTTCAACGTACCTGACACTTTCACGCAGCCCTGCGGATGTCAACCGAAGAGAGCCTGGACGGTCTTTTTATGCATGGATCAAAAAATATGACAGCGCTCATCATGGGCGTGCTCATGCTTCTGTCCGCTGCATCGGCCCGCGCAGAGGCCGTCGGCACCGTTCTCTTCGCGTCGGGGCTCAGCAGCCCCACCTACGTCACAGCGCCCACGGGCGATTTCACGCGTCTCTTCGTGACGGAGCTTTCCGGACAGATCGAGATCCTCAACGCCACGACAGGCGCCCAACGCGCGACGCCCTTTCTGACGATACCCGGCGTTGATGGTGAAGGGCTTCAGGGGCTCGCGTTCCACCCCGACTACGCCACGAACGGCTTCTTCTACGTCTACTACTTCGACAACAATGCGAGTCACCTCGTTCGTTATACGCGGTCTGCCAACCCGGACCTCGCTGACGGGGGCAGCGCTTTCCCGATCCTGATAATCCCCCAGCCCTTCTCGAATCATAACGGCGGCTGGATCGGCTTCGGCCCGGACGGCTTTCTCTACGTGCCGGTCGGCGACGGCGGAAGCCAGCACGATCCGGGCGACAATGGGCAGAGCATTACGGGAGAGCTTCTTGCGAACGTTCTTCGTATCGATGTCAACAGCGACGGCTTCCCGGGGGACGCGTCACGCAACTACGCAATTCCGTCCGACAACCCCTTCGTCGGAATTTCCGGGAAAGAAGATGAAATCTGGGCCTATGGGCTCCGGAACCCCTTCCGTGCGAGTTTCGACCGGCTGACCGGCGACTTCTACATCGGGGATGTCGGTCAGAACACGCGCGAGGAGATCGACTTCCAGCCGGCCTCGAGCGGCGGCGGCGAGAATTACGGCTGGCGGCTGCGGGAGGGATCGATCCCCACGCCGACCGGCGGCGTCGGCGGGGCGCAACCTTCTGACGGCCTTGATCCTGTCTTTGAATACCTTCACGGCACGGGGAGTGATCAGGGGAACTCCGTTACCGGGGGCTACGTCTACCGGGGGCCGGTTGTACCTCTTCTCGGCAAGTATTTTTTCGGGGATTTCCAGAACGAACGCATCTGGTCGATCGGGCACGACGGTGTGCAGGTCACCGAGTTCCTCGACTGGACGAGCGCTTTTGTCCCCGACATCGGAACGATCGATCAGATTGTGGGCTTTGGCGAAGACGCCATCGGAAATCTCTACATCGTGGATCTGGGCGGCCAGGTGTTCCGCGTGATCGGCCCCGTCGGGGGCGTGCCCGCCCTCGGCGGTGATCCCCGAGCGCTTCTGGCGCTTCTGCCGGCGGCTGCCTTCGTTCTGTTCATCGCGCGCCGGCGCGCCCACGCTTCACGTCGCTCCGCTTGACAGATCCGCCGGAACCGGCAACGGCGGGCCAAGCCTCTTTCTGCCGCCGCTCGCCGTCGGCTTCGTGCCCCGAAAACCGAAACACACGCCAGGCCGTGCCTGAGGATCGCCCGGTGTCGTGCGCCGTGAGTTCTCCTGATCGCGACCAGGTTGCCTGTACTTCTCATACACGCGTTCGGTCCAGGGTCATTTACGGCGGAGCTTCGGGAACCACCGGGGAACCCTCCGGCAGTAGTCCACGTAACTCTCCCCGAAGCGCTTGCGAAGCTCCGGCTCTTCGACATGGCGCACCAGCAGATGGGCCCCGACCGTAATCGCAATCGCGTAGAGAACAATGCCCAGGCTCGCGACGTAGAGCGCCTCCCCCCAGATCACCAGAACTTCCGCGGCCATGATCGGATTGCGTACCATGCTGAAGAGTCCGCCCGTAACGAGGAGGCGCGGAGCGTCCGCCGGAAGCGGTGTGCCTCTCCCGTGCCGGCTGAAATTGTCGAGGCAGGCAGCCCATGCGATCACGCCGACGAAAAAGAAGAATCCGGCCAGCCAGAGCCTGAAACCCGGAGGTATGGGAACCGCCACGGTGAGTAATTGATGGGCCGCCCACGGCAGAGCGACCATAAACAGCGAAAAGAAGATCACGGCATTCAGGAGTGACTTGGCCCAGAGTGCCGCGGTGCTTTGGGTGCTACTCGGACGTATGATTTTCTGCAACCATGTGCGAAGCGTCATGACCCTGCTCTCCCGCCCGCTCCAGCGGTGGCTTCCCCGCCGAAGCTTGAAGCGTGCGCCTGAATCTCTCTCTTATTTATACAGGAAACGAATGCTGCCCTCACGGAGAACGTGCATCGCCTCCTGCTTCACGAAACTTGCAATACCAGGAATGATCTTATGGTAGCCTGCATGACACTTTAACCATAGGCAGGCTGCGGCAGGAGCCTCGCGCATCAAGCAAGGAAAGGGACAGCGGCCCGTGTCAATGAGGGATGCCACGCGCCTCACGAGCCCGCGAGCTAACCGGCCGTCTCTTCTGCGACGAAGGATCAGAGGGCTCTGGGGATGGGCGAGCAAGGATTTTTACTGGTGGCTCATCGTAATTCCGATTCTCCAGTCGCTCCTTATCGCTCATCTGTCGGCAATCGGCTTCCACGAGTGGCAAAATCACAAATTCTTCAAGAACTTGATGGAGTGGATTCATCCCTCCATCCTGCTCGCCTTCACGCTCATCGTGCTGCAGAGCTGGCGGCTGGACCGGACGTATACCTACGGGTGGCTTTCCATACTGGGCTTCACGCTGTACTGCCGGGAGTTGCACTTCGTCGGATCGAGCATCACCAGCTACGTGATCCTCGCCATCATGGCGTTGATTGCTTTCCGGCACCCCGACAGGCTAAGGCCGCTCTTCAGGGTCCGCTGGGCGTCGTCCTTTTTCGCGATGACCGTGCTGCTCTATCTGACTTCCCAGCTTATCGATCGAGGCGCCGTCAAACGCGTCGGGTGGATCCTGTTGCAAAACCCGAAATGGAACATCCCTTACACCTCCAACATCGAAGAGAGCCTGGAAACCCTCGGCGGCCTCTTCCTGCTGATCACGCCCTTCCTCATATCACGCGTCGTTAAACCAAAATAAGGGGGTGTCGCTCAGGAGACATCCCTCCCCCACCCCGGCTCGTGTCTTTGCGAGGACCACGCGACGAAGCCCGCGGAGGATCTGACGGCGCGGGAGTCTAGGTCTTATTCCATTCGGGGAAGTTCACCCTGTTTCGCGCTGGATCATCAGGCGATCAAGGTGTTTTTTGCGGCTGGTTATCGCCCCCGATGTAACCGAGCGCCTTTAGTTTCTCGAGTGTTTCCGCAGCAACCTCCGGGAGGGGCGAGGTTTGTCGAGGCTTCCACGGCAGGATGTCCAGGGTGGGAAACTTTCTGATTGGATGAGCGGTCATAAAACTATCATCGATGAACTCTCGAGCGACCCTGCCGTCCATGTCCTCGCCAACGGGAACTCCGAGGAGATGCAGAACGGTAGGCGCTACGTCCGCCAGCTCTATTGTCAATCGGCGGTCGCCCCCCTTTTTTGCGTGCCGGCCCGAAAGGATGAAGATTCCGTCGGGAGCATCTAGGTGTTCACCGCTCCACGGGAGGTAATATTCCTTAGTGTTTCCTGTTTTCCCGAAATCTGTTTTTGCGTGGTGGCCATGATCGGAAAGCACCACTATCGTCCAGGTGCCATCAACAGCTTCCAGAGCATGACCAAGCCAGCCGTCGATATATTCGTAGTTCTTGGGAATGACCTCCGCATACTTCTTGACGAGCTTGGGGTCCGGCACATGCACGTCGTAGTCTTGAGGGCGAAAATACTGCCAGAACAGATGTTCCGAGGCATCGACACCTCCGAGCCAGAGCCCAACCAGATTCAAGCGCTGCTCGCGGATTTGGTCGAGACAAATGCCAAACGTTGCTGAGTCCTCTAGGTAGGTCCGCATAATAATGCTCATCGGAACGTGCGTATCCAGCGGTTCCGTCCTGATTTCTTCCATCTCCTCTTCGGATAGTTCGGCGAAGAGGTGAAACTCGTCAGCCCTCAGATCCTTCGGCTGGCGAAAGAGTGCTCGGATTGCCCCGAAGAATTCCGGCGGGTAAATGTCTTCCTCACGGTGGGGCTTTGTGTCTATCTTAATATTGTGTGTCCGTGTGTACAGCTTGTCTACGTTCTGGCGTCGGATGGTCGCTCGATCCGAAACGATAAAGCCGTTTACCTCTTCGGCGGGATAGGTCGCCCACCATCCGGCAAAGCCCACCTTCAGGCCGAAGAAGCTGGCGATGTTCCACAACGCGGGTACCAGCCGGTGATAGGATGAGGACATGACGGGTCTGCTATCGCCAGTCGGGTCGAGCGCGAGATGACCCCGGATTCCGTGTTTATCAGGCGTCTTGCCAGTTGCGACCGTCGTCCAGAGGGCAGGCGACAGGGTTGGCGTGACGGAGAGCATGTTCGCTCTACTGCCGTTCTCGATGAGGCGGCTGAGATAAGGGAGCCTTCCCTGTTCGATCATCGGATCGATGATGTCCCAGGTCGCTCCGTCGATCCCTATAATGAGAACTTGGGTGTCAAGGGGAACGAACTGCTGCTTGTAAACGTTGAGAATTTTGGCAACGTCCCGCTTTTCTCCGGACTTTTCTGCTTCGTCTCCATAGCAAGATCCCACGGTCGTGGCGCAAGCGAGGATAATCCCGACAAACACGAGGCGTGAAAACCGTAGGCCCTGGGTTCCGGGCGTCCATTCATTCAACATACAGCGCATGAGTGCCAAGGAGACCCTCCAAGTGGCCCGGTCGATTCCGAATCGCGGGTAAGAGCGCCCGAGTTTATCATACGGGGAGGTCTCCCCTCCAGCCCGCTTTCCTCAATCCTTCGAGATAGCGCTCAAGAAAAGCTGGAGGAAGGTGGTAACCCCGAAGGGTCTCCACCGAGAAATCGGGCGTCAATTGGAGCATCTTGTCGAGCGCTTCCCGTGCTTCCTTGGCTCGGCCTAGATGGCCACAGCAAGCCGCAATCAGGCCATAGGTGGCAGGGTGGTCGGGTCTCAGCTGAAGACTCCTCTCTGCGCAAGCGAGCGCTTCCTCGTACCGGTCCGCAACAAAATGCGCGGTGCTGAGATTCACTAGACTTATGAACATCAAGGGATCGTGGGGCGACAGCCGGATGGCCTTCTCTAGCAGCCCGATGCCCTCATCCGGTCGGCCCAACATCGCAAGACAGAACCCCTGCAAAGAGTAAGAAAGCGCATAGCTCGGGTTCAGCGCGATCGCCCGTTCCATCTCAACGATGGCCCGTTCGTACTGGCCCATGAAGGTGTAGGCCGTGCCAAGGAAAAGGCGGGCAATCGCATCATTGTCGTCCAGGGAGACGGCCTTCTCAGCTGCCTGATAACAGCTCGCGAGAGACTCCGTGGGCGACTCGGACCATTGATATAGGAGGTCTAGATAGTGGCTGAAGGCCAGACCGCTGAACGGCATGGAAAAGTGAGGATCCAGCTCGCTCGCCTTGAGGAAGTAAGAGCGTGCCTTGAGGTTATCGTCCTTCGCGAACTGGAACGCATGCCACATCCCCCGCTGGGCGCAGTCCCATGCCTGCAAGTTCTTCGGGTCCTGCTGGATGGCCCGCTCCTGCTCGACCTTGTCCATGGCGGGCTCCAGCGAAACGACGATCGTCTCCGTGATCTC
>CBDUXZ010000016.1:0-13431 GCA_965371325.1 uncultured bacterium
GGCCGTCCTGGGGAAGCCGGCGCTCCGCGATATCGAGATCGCTCATGATCTTGATTCTGCTGGTGAGCGCGTTCTTGAGCTTGAGGGGGGGGCGCATCATCTCGTACAAAACGCCGTCGATCCTGTAACGGACGCGGAACTCCTTCTCGTAGGGCTCGAGATGTATGTCGCTGGCGAACTTCTTGACTGCGTTAGTAAGGATAAGGTTGACGAGCTTGACGACGGGCGCTTCCTCCGTCGACTTCTCCAGCTCGCTAACGTCGATATCTTCGGTCTCATCGACCAGCTCGAGATCCACCTCCTCGAGATCGCTCATCACCGATGTCAGGCTGGCTGATTGGTCGTAATACTTGTCAATCGCCTCGCGGATAGACGAGTCCGACGCCACAACGACCTCGACGTTGTAGCCTGTGAGGAACTTGATATCGTCGATCGCGAAGATGTTGGAGGGATCAGACATCGCAATGATCAGAGTCGATCCCGCCCGGTTGATGGGGATGATCTGATGTTTGTTCGCGACGTCCTCGGGAACGAGCTTGATTACCGACTCGTCGGCCTCAAACTCGGCGAGATTGACGGAGGGCACACCGTACTGCTTCGAGAGGAAGGAGACCAGATCCTCTTCTTTGAGGTAACCGAGCTTGACGATCTGTGAACCGAGGCGACCGCCCGAGAGCTTCTGCTCCTCGAGCGCTTTTACGAGCTGCTCTTTCGAGAGGAGGTTGCTCTTGATGAGGAGATTGCCGAGCCTGTCGTCCATGCTTTCCCGTTCCAGGGGCGTCTTCCGCCGGCGCCCCCCCGAACCGGGATGGCGTCAGGCCGGACCTGCCCTTGAGAGTGCTCGCCGGAGAGCGCGGCGCATAACGTCGATCGGGGCCTGCTCTCCGGTCCAGAGTTCAAAAGCTTCCGCGCCCTGGTGCAACAACATTCCCAGGCCGCCATGGGTCCGCAGTCCGATCCGCGACGCGGCAACAAGGAGCGGGGTGCGCATCGGCCTGTAGACGATGTCGCTTACAATCGCCGCTCCTGGAAGCTCCTTCAGCGGAAGACCGCGATGGGCCGTTCCCCCCATTCCTACTGCGGTCGCGTTGACCAGAAGATCGGCCTCCACAAACGCGCGTGAAACATCCTCCCGGGAGAGTCCACCCCAGGCAATGTGCGATCCCCTGAACCCCCTCCCGAGACGGCGCGCAAGCGTGGATGCCCGTCTGGAGGTTCGATTCAAAATCGTGAGGCGTGAAGCGCCACGGCTGAGTAATGCAACTGCTATGCCACGCGCCGCACCGCCGGACCCGAGCATGACGACACGTTTCTTCCTCGGATCGAAGCCAAGATCTTCACCCAGGGCGGTAACGTATCCACTCCCGTCCGTGTTGTGACCCACCAGGCCCCGCGGCGTACAAACGATCGTGTTAACGGCGCCTGTCAGCCGGGCTTCCCGGCTCGCACGATCAACAAGCCGCGTCGCGCGTTCCTTGTGCGGGATCGTCAGATTGATTCCCGCCCAGCCCATGGCCCGGATACCGCGCAAGGCGGCCCCGAGATCGGAGGGCCGCACGCGTGCCGGGATGTAAATCCAGTCGAGCCCCAGCGCGCGGAAAGCCGAGTTATGCATGACAGGCGAAAGGGTCTGGCCGATCGGGTTGCCAAGGATCCCGACAATTTTCGTCATTCGCTGAGGTCCTTCTTTTTTATCGGTAATCCCAGGAACTTCTTTACGCCTTTGTCTCTTCTGGGGAGGCCAGATGAGGATGAATAATCACAGCAAAATCATATAGTTGCAAGGGGCAATCGGGGGATGGCGGACATGACGGGGGTCTAAAGACCCCCATTCCGTCCGGCGGTCATTCGGTACCGAGGCGCCACGCGTTCGCGGTGTGGATCCTTCGCGCGGCGGCGACGTCCTTGCGGATCTGTGCCGCCAGCGCCTCCGGTCCCGTGAATTTCCGTTCTCCGCGCAACCGTGCGAGAAAGAGTATCTCCACGTAACTTCCGTACTGATCGCCTTCGATGTCGAGGAAATGAACCTCGAGTGTCCGTCGATCACGGCCAAAGGTGGGAGCGAATCCCATGTTGGCAACACCCGGGATCAGCCTCACTCCCGCCAAGGGAGGCGCAACGCCCGACCCGGAGCTCTCTCCCGGCGGATTCCCAAGCCGCCCGAAGACGGCGTAGACGCCGTCGGCGGGGAGAAGCTCGTTCAGGACGTCGATATTCGCCGTCGCGAAACCGATCGATCGCCCGCGTGCCGCGCCCGTCACCACGGTCCCCTCCACCGTGAACGCCCTCCCCAGAAGAAGGGAGGCATCCTCCACCTTCCCATCGGTCACGAGCCTCCTGATCCTCGAGCTTGAGACTTCCTGATCGTTCGACATGACCTCTTCGATCACGTTCACGCCGAATCCCAGATCTTCTCCCATTCCCTGCATGACGGAGAAGGAAGCCTCCCTCCCCTTTCCGAAATGGAAGTCGTGTCCAACATAGAGCTCGGAGGGATGGATCCTCGCGAACAGGACGTTCTTCATGAATTCCGCGGCGCTAAGTTCTGAAAACTCTCGGGTAAACGGCTCTTCGATCAGGACGTCGATCCCCCGGGCGGCGATCAACGCATGCTTCTTCCGGCGCGTCACGATGAGAGGCGGACAGCGTTCCGGGGAGATGATTTTCTGGGGATGGGGCGTGAAGGTGTAGCAGATCGACACACCTTTCATCTCACGAGCCCGGGCGGTAACGATCTGGAAGATCTCCTGGTGCCCGATGTGGACCCCGTCGAAGTTTCCGATGGTGACGACTGGCGAGCCGAACTCGACAGGTCGGGAGGAACTGCCTTCGACAATCTCCATGAATCTCTCTGAAAGACCGTATCCGCTCGCCGCGATCGACCGGGGCGGCCCGAGGCCCGCGCGGGTTGTTTTCCGGACCCTCGGTATACCAGAAAACCGTTGTCAGGCACGGGATTATACCATAGACTTCCGTGCCTGCCCGTCCCGCAAGGTCCCCGCCAGGGGAAGCAGACGAAACCCGGGGCGGGAGATCGTGGCGAGGCATGACATCGGGTGGCGGCTTCCTCATGCGAATTTTGTCGCGTTACATTCTGCGTGAGTTTCTCAAGTTCTTCATCGCCGCCTTGGCCGGCTTTGTCAGCATCTTTTACGTAATCGATTTCCTCGACAACGTGGGAGATCTGGTGAAGTACGGATCTCCGTTCGGCGCCGCCGTCCTGTATTACATCTACAAGTTTCCGCAGGTGGTCTTCTACGTCATGCCAGTTGCCGTGCTCCTGGCTACCCTCTTCTCACTCGCTATTCTGGCGCGAAACAACGAGATCCTCGCAATTAGAAGCGGAGGCATATCGGTGCTCCGCTGCATCCTTCCGCTTCTCGGCGCGGCGCTACTCCTCTCCGGTTTTGCATTCGCGAACAA
This sequence comes from uncultured bacterium, assembly GCA_965371325.1. Lineage (GTDB taxonomy): Bacteria > JAUYMQ01 > JAUYMQ01 > JAUYMQ01 > JAUYMQ01 > CBDUXZ01. The sequence goes on from CBDUXZ010000016.1 coordinate 3,424, forward strand.
TGAGTTTTTCGTTCCTGCGAGCAACGCCAAGAGCTCGAAGATCTACAAGCTCGAGATTAAGCGTGAGTACAGTGACATTTACTTTGTACGCGACAAATTCTGGTACCGTAGCCAGAACGCGATCTACAACATCGGGGGCTTCGATTATCTCCGGAAAGCATTGGGAAGGATCACTATCTACCGGATGAACGAGGACTTTCGCCCCATCGGAAGGACCGACGCCAAGAAGGCGCTCTGGTCGGGGGAAAAATGGCGATTCTATGACGTCGTGGTGCGGGACTTTCTTCCTGGTGGAGGCATGCGCGTCGAAATGGCGGATGACATGGTGATCGATATCCCGGAAACGCCCGAGAGCTTCAAGGTCATTGCCCCCGATCCAGACAACTTCTCCTATACGGAACTGAGCGCCTACATAGACAAGATCAAGGAGGACGGGTACGACCCGACCTCCTACCTCGTGGATCTGCAGGCCAAGCTCTCAACGCCCATCATCAGCCTCCTTTCCTGCCTCATCGCCATCCCCTTCGCGCTTCGAACAACCGGAGCTGGCCAGCGCCCGTTCGGCATTCTCGTGGCGATCATCCTGGCCTCGAGCTACTACTTTTTTCTTGCCTACAGCCTCGCCTTTGGCCACCAGGGGACCCTCCCGCCCCTGCTCGCTGCATGGCTCCCCAATGCCGTCTACGCCCTTCTGGGCAGCACAATCCTGATGACGGTCGAGCAGTAGCGCCCCGTGAGGCGCCTCTGTCAGCTCCGCTGCTTACTCTTCACATCCAGAAATCCCTGGATGAGATCGATGGGGATTGGGAAGAGCGTGACCGAGTTAGTCTCGGATGAGATCTCCACGAGCGTCTGCAGATAGCGGAGCTGCAGGGAGATAGGATTTCGGGCCATGATGTCGGCCGCCTGGTTTAGCTTCTCGGCCGCCTGGAACTCGCCTTCGGCCGCGATGACCTTTCCCCGCCGCTCACGCTCAGCCTCCGCCTGCCGCGCCATCGCCCGCTGCATCGCCTGGGGCAGATCGATGTGCTTCACTTCCACCTGCGAGACCTTGATCCCCCAGGGGTCCGTCTGCCGATCCAGGATCTGCTGCAGCTTCTGATTGATCGTCTCGCGGGCGGTCAACAAATCGTCCAGGTCCGATTGGCCCAGCACAGACCGGAGCGTAGTCTGGGCGAACTGGCTGGTGGCGTACAGATAGTTGCTGACGGCGATAGTGGCCTTGTTTGGATCGAGCACCCTGAAGTAGACCACCGCGTTCACCTTGATCGTAACGTTGTCGCGGGTAATCACGTCCTGAGACGGCACGTCCATCGTCACGATCCGCAGATCCACCCGGACAACGCGATCGATGATCGGAATGATCCAGCGAAACCCCGCCGTCTTGAGCTTCGACAGGCGGCCGAGCCTGAACACGACGCCGCGCTCGTACTCGTTGAAGATTCGGACACCGGAGATGAAAAGCAGGATGACCACACCCAGGAAAATCAGCCAGGCGCTCACGTTGAACCTCCCTTCGCTTTACGCACGTTAAGAACCATCCCGTTGATGCCACGCACCTCGATGCGCTCACCCACGCCAATCGATTGATCGCTGACTGCGTCCCACCACTCCCCCGCGACAAAGACTTTTCCACTTGTCGCTGAAAGGTCGCTCCGCGCCTCGCCCTGCGCTCCCACGAGCCCTTCAGCCCCGCTCTGCTGGGGCGTGAGGTAGCTCCGTGTCACGCTGTAGGCAACGACCCCGCCAAATACGCTGACACCGAGGATCGCCGGAAAGAGCACGGACCAGAAAGAGACACGGAGATCAGATGCGGGAGTATCGAAAAGAATGAGAAGACCGAGTGTCAAGGCGATGATCCCTCCCGTGAACAGAATACCGAAGCTGGGGACGAAAAGCTCCGCAACAAGAAGTCCTATTCCAAGCGCAATAAGCAGGAAACCCGCGGAGTTCATAGGGAGAACCTCCGCAGAGAGAAAGAAGAGGATGAGGCAGAGAGCGCCGGCCACGCCCGGAAAGATTACCCCGGGATGAGTGAACTCGACGTAGAGCCCCAACAACCCTCCGAGGAAGAGGAGCACGGCGATGTTCGGATGCGAGATCGTGTCGATGACGCGGTTGATGAAGTTCATCTCGTGGGTTACGACCGCCGCATCCTTCGTGTGAAGCGTGCGATCCTCGTCGTTGATCCTGACCGTCCTCCCGTCGATAAGATCGAGCAGCGCGTCGGTGTCCGGGGCCACAAGATCCACGACGTTCAGCTTCAGCGCCTCCTCATCGGTGATTGACTTCGACTCCCGGACGGCGGTCACGGCCCATTCGGCGTTCCGCCCGCGTTGCTCCGCAATGCTCTTGATAAAGGCCGCCGTATCTTCCTCGGCCTTTGTCCTCATATCTTCGCCCATTTCACCACCGCCTGCAGCCACGGGGTGTGCCGCGCCAACACGCGTGCCCGGCGCCATGGCCGCCACGTGGGCGGACATCAGGATAAACGTGCCGGCGCTGGCCGCCCGCGCCCCTTTTGGCGAAACAAACACCACCACCGGCACGGGGCTGTTGAGGATCTGCTGAACCATGCTCTGCGTGCTTACGAGGATCCCTCCCGGCGTGTCGATCTCGACCAGTAGAATTTCAGCCCCATCATCGTGGGCCGCCGCAATCGATTTCTGGAGGAACTCGGAAGTGGCGGGATTGATCGTTCCGTTGATCACCATCCTGTGAACGGTATTCGCTTCTGCGGAGGCCGGATGGTGGCCGGATATGGTCATGATCGCGGAGAGAAACAGAAGCGGGGCCAGCGCGGGACGGGAAGGCATGTCAGGACCCGCGGGGATCAGCGGACACGCCCGAAGGCCGCGGCGCTGCGAGCCGCGCCGCCAGGCGATCGAGAATCGCATCGGCCGCCCCCTCTTTCGAGAGCAGCGGAAGCGTCTCCTCGGCCCCGTCTCGATCGAGAATGGTGATGCGATTCGTCTCCACGTTGAATCCGGCGCCTTCGGCGGTAACGTCGTTGGCAACAATGAAATCGAGATTCTTTTTCGCGAGCTTCGCGCGGGCATTCTCGATCACCCGATCGGTCTCCGCGGCGAAACCCACGAGCATGCGATCGCCTTTCGCGCGACCGAGGTGCGCAAGAATGTCCTGGGTCGGAGTCAGTTCGAGACGAAGCGCCTCCCCCCCCTTCTTGATTTTCAGGGAAGAGACCGATTCGGGGGTCCAGTCAGCAACGGCGGCCGCCATGACGACGATGGAGGCCTTGGGGTAGTGCTCCATCACGGCTTCGCTCATCTCGCGCGCCGTTTCGACCCGCTTCTGCGTCACGCCCCGGGGAGCGCGCAGGCCGGCATCGACCGGACCCGAAACGATCGTCACCTCCGCGCCGCGCCGCCAGGCGGCCCGTGCCAGGGCGTAGCCCATCTTTCCCGACGAGCGATTTGAAATCACACGCACGGGATCAATCGGCTCCTCGGTCGGACCCGCCGTCACCAGGAGGGAGACGCCGGAGAAATCCTGCGCCGACAGCGCCCGCGCGGCCCCATCCACAATCTCCTCCATCTCGGCGAGACGTCCCTCACCCACGTGCCCGCAGGCCATCTCTCCCTCGGCCGGATCCACGATGTGAGCCCCGTTGTTCCGAAGCTCCCTAAGGTTCCGCTGAACGGTTGCGTGCTTGAACATATGGACGTTCATGGCGGGCGCCAGCACAAGCGGCCCACGGGTGGCCAGCGCGACGGTGGTCAGCAGGTCGTCCGCCATTCCCACCGCCAGACGGGCGATGACGTTCGCGGTGGCCGGCGCGATTAAAAGAAGATCCGCCCAGTCGGCAAGCTCGATGTGCCCGATCTCGTGCTCATGGCCCGGATCGAACAAATCGGTGGAGACCGGATTTCCCGTAAGAGCCTGGAAAGTCAGCGGCGCGACGAACCGGGCCCCACCCGGGGTCAGAATGACGCGGATGTCTGCCCCTTCGCGCCCGAGCCTTCGCGCCAGATCTGCAGCCTTATACGCAGCGATGCCGCCTGTCACGCCGAGAAGAATTTTCCTTCCCCTGAGGACGTTTTCAGTGGGCATGCAGGACTCCCGTTGAAATCACCGCTCCCGCGCCAGCACGATTTCGTCTCTTCACGGCGTGGAGCACCTTAAAAGCATAGGAGAGGGTCTGGCGGGTGTCAACGCGAAAAACCTTTGCGACGCGCCCGGTTAGAAGCCCTCGCAAAACAGGAGGATCCATGCGTCGAAAGGGATGCCTTCCATGCTATTTTTGAACCCCCGCGCAAGATGGTTCCTGGACCGCGGACCCTTCCATGACAGGACATTTTCTGAGGAGAGGAGGTGAGCTGCGATGCGCAATGACGTGACGTGTCCCGGTTGCGGCCGAGTGGTGGAAAGCTACCGGAACCCCGCCCCGACCGCCGACGTCATCGTGGAGATGCCCGACGGGGCCTTTGTGCTGATCGAAAGGAAGAACGAACCGATCGGCTGGGCCCTTCCTGGCGGTTTCGTGGACTACGGAGAGAGCCTCGAAGCCTGCGCCGTCCGTGAAGCAAAGGAGGAGATCGGTCTGGAGGTAGAACTCATCCATCAGCTCGGCACGTATTCCAACCCCGCCCGGGACGCCCGGCGCCACACCATCACGACGGTTTATGTCGCGCGTCCATTGTCTGCGGGTGCGCCCAGGCCCGCTGACGACGCGGCGCGCACAGGCGTGTTCACGCGAGAGAGTCTCCCCGATCCTCTCGTTTTCGATCACGACCTCATTCTCGAGGATTACTTCCGCTGGCGGGAGAAGCGGGGCGGACAGGAAACGGGGCCCGGCGGTCTTGTCCGCGGGCCCCGTTGATACTTCGTCTTCTTTCAAGAAAGGCGCTTCACCGCCTCCGCAATCCGCGCGAGGCCTTTCTCGATCGTTTCCATGTCCGTGGCATAGGAGAGTCGAACGTAGCCGTCGCTTCCGAATCCTTCTCCGGGCACGACCGCAACCCGCGCGGTATCGAGAAGATATTCCGTGAGCGCGTTCGAGCCATCGATGGTCTTCCCCTCGAACTTTCTGCCGTACAGCGCCGACACGTTGGGAAAGACGTAGAAGGCCCCCTTCGGCCACTGGCATGAGATGCCTTCGATGGCGTTAAGTCCGTCGACCATGACGCGCCTTCGTTTCTCGAACTCCGCCAGCATCCCGGCGACACAGTCCTGGGGCCCCTCGAGCGCCGCAACGGCCCCCTTCTGCGCGAACGACGTCGGGCAGGAGGTGCTTTGATCCTGTATGCGGTTCATTGCCGCGATTACTTCCTTCTCTCCCGCCGCGTAGCCGATCCGCCACCCGGTCATTGAATAGGTCTTCGAAACGGCGTTCAGAACGAAGGTTCTCCGTCGAAGCTCCGGTGACAGGCTTGCGATGCTTGTCCATTCGAATCCGTCGTAAGTGAATTTCTCGTAGATCTCATCGCTTATGACGGAGATCCCCTTCTCGAGGATCACTTCTCCGATGCGGCCGAGTTCCCCCCTCGTATACGCCGACCCCGTGGGGTTGGCGGGGCTGCAGAGCACCACGGCTTTTGTCTTCCTCGTAACGGCACGGCTCAGCTGCTCCGGCGAGATCAGAAATTCCGTTTTCTCGTCTGTTTCGAGAATTACGGGGGTGGCTCCGGCCAGCGTTACCATGGGAGGATAAGAGACCCAGTAGGGCGCGGGGATGAGCACCTCGTCTCCCTCCTGGAAAATCGCCTGCGCGAGATTGTAGAAGCTGTGCTTCCCACCCACCGAAACCAGAATCTCACCGGGCTCGTACGCGAGCGAACTGTCCCGTTTGAGCTTGTCGATAATTGCCCTCTTCAGCTCCGGAATCCCGCCGCTCGCCGTGTACTTGGTGAAGCCCGCACGAATCGCCTCGAGGGCGGCTTCCTTCACGTGATCCGGTGTGTCGAAATCGGGCTCGCCCGCCCCGAATCCGACGACATCGATCCCTTCCGCTCTCATCGCCTTCGCCTTCGCCGTGATGGCGAGCGTGGGCGACGGCTTGATCTGTTTCACGCGGCTCGAAAGCACAGCCCGTCTCCCGCTTCGGGCAAGGAACGCAGCGCCCTGCCCGGTTGATCCGTCAACCGCCGGATATCTTCTGTCCGTGGTAGGTCCTGAGTCGCTCGATGACAACGGGAGGCACGAGTCCGTCCACGTCACCACCGAACTGGACCACCTCCTTGATGATACTCGAACTTAGATAGAAGTACTGAGCGCCGGTCATCATGAATACGGTTTCACCTTCGGGGTACATCCGCTGGTTCATCATGGCCATCTGAAACTCAAACTCGAAATCCGACAGAGCGCGCAGGCCCCGGATGATGACACGGGCCTTCTTCTGCTTGGCGAAGTTGACCAGAAGTCCCTCGAAGGAAACGACGTGAACGCCCTTTCGGTCCTTGAGGGACTCGCGAATCATGTCGATGCGTTCGGGAACGGTGAAGATCCCCTTCTTGAGGGGATTGCTCGCGACAGCCACGATCAGCTCCGGAAAGATCGCGAGGCTTCGGTCGATGATGTCCATGTGACCATACGTGATGGGATCGAAGGAACCGGGATATACCGCGATACGGATGTCGGTCGTCATGGTTACGCCTCGGAAGCCCCCTTGGGGGCGGGCTTGGAATCGGAGTTGCGGCCGGCATTCAAAGGCGTGCCGGCGTGCCGTAGAAAGACGACACGCGTGTCGCCGTAGCGCTTCTGCCGAAAAGTTTCGAGGCCCGCGGAATCCACCAGGACTTCCCGCGCCCCAAACTCGATGACTACTACGCCTCCCGGCGCCAGGAGCCCCTCGGACACGAGAAGCGCCGCGGTTCCGGCCGCAATCGTCGAGCCGTAGGGCGGATCCAGGAAGGCAGCGTCGAAGGGACCCTCCCCGGCAGAACGTATCTTCGGGAGCGCGCTCCCAGCTTCGTCGACCAGCACCCTGGCCCGCTCCGTACACTCTGCGCGCCGCAGGTTCTCTCTCGTTACACGGGCCGCATCGGAGTTTTTCTCGATGAACAGGGCATGGGCTGCGCCCCGGGACAGAGCCTCGATGCCTAGGGCTCCCGTGCCGGCGAAGAGATCAATCACCCTCCCCCCGAACCCGCCCGGCATGGCGGCCTCGAGAACGTTGAAGATCGCCTCGCGAACCTTATCCGAAGTGGGCCGAATTCGGAGCCCCTTCGGAGGCCCCACGAGCTTCCTCCCACGCGCAGTTCCACCGACGATGCGCACTGCTTTCTCTCGACTCTGAAGGTAAAATTAGTAACAAAGAGGCGGTCTACAGTCAACGCGGCCCTCGGGCGATCCACCCTGCCGGCCTCTCTGTTCTCCGGGGACCGCTGTCGGGGTACTATAACGCACGCGGCGCGGGAAGCAGGCGCCGGGAGCCGCGGAAGCGGTCATGGTCGCGTGGATGAAAACATTATACCAAGGGAAGGGGAGGAAGATGGAACTGGGGCTCAATGAAAAAGTTGCGCTTGTAACCGGAGGCGCTTCGGGGATCGGCAAGGCGACGGGGACGCTGCTCGCGCGGGAAGGCGCCCGCGCCGTGCTCATCGATCTCGATGCCGCGGCCGCCCAGAGTTCCGCGAAGGAGATCGGCGGCGAAGCAGCCGGTGTCGGCCTCGACATGACAGACTTTGACGAGGTGGCGCGTGTCTTCGCCGATATCCGGGAGCGCTACGGGCGGATCGACTGCCTCGTGAACGCCGCAGGCGTGCTCGTCGGCGGCTTCTTCATCGAATCTACGCCGGAGGCGTGGCAGCGCGAAATGGACGTCTGCCTCTACGGGGTCATGAACGCCTGCCGCGCCGCGCTTCCAGTAATGACGGAGCAGAAAGCCGGGAGGATCGTGAACATCGCAAGCGACGCGGCGAAAGTGGGAGAGAAACAAATGGCTTCCTACGCGGCGGCGAAGGGCGCGGTTGTTGCATTTTCGAAGTCAATTGCGAAAGAGCATGGCCGCAACGCCATCAATGTGAACGTGGTCTGCCCGGGAACGACGAAGACCGCCATGACCTCTTTCCTCACACCCGAACTCGAGGCGAAGTGGGTTCGGACCTATCCTTTGCAGCGCCTGGGGGAGCCCGAGGATATCGCCGGGATGATCGTCTTCCTTCTCTCGGAGCGGGCGAGCTGGATTACGGGTCAGGCCATCAGCGTAAACGGTGGCTATTCGATGTGCTAATCCCGATCGCCGGACGCGCGGCAGAGAGGCGTGAAGGTGACGTTGCCCATTCAGAACGAAGCGGAATCCCGCGAATGAAACAATTCGGTGACGCCCGCCGCCGCCTCATGTCGGTCTGGCGGGGGCCCGGATAACAAATTTTCGTCACTGCAAGCGACAATTTTGAGTCACCTGGCTCCCCGGAAGGTCCGCTCGAACGCCTCGCTGGCCCTGCCTGGCGGGCATGCCCCTGTTTCAAATCCGCACTCTAAAAAGCGTTAAGTCCCAAAATAAAAGGTATTTTCCCTGGGCGGGAGGACGTGACCCTTCTCCGTGTCATGCTCCCCCGGGCGAACCTCCCAAGTTGGCATCAGGCTTGCATTCCCCCTACCTCAAGAGGCGGCAACGGTTCCTTATCGTTGCAAGAAGAGAAGAAGGCTCACCTCTTCCTGTGGGCCATGAGAGCGCTTTAGGAGACTCGGATGGTGAACCCCAAACTCAACAGGATGAAGAAGGCGCTTCCCACACGAATCGCCAAGGTTCGGGGGTCCCGCTCCCAGCGAAGGTTCGCGCGTGACCTGGGGGTATTTCAGCAGAACATCAATCGATATGAGTCGGGAACCACCCCCCACACTGATTTTCTGATGACGCTCGGAGCGAAGGAGAGCGTCAGTATCGACTGGCTGTTGTTCGGGAAGGGCAGCATGAAGAACGGCCGGAAAAAGAGGAACGGAAGAGCCTGAGTCAGCACATCGTCTCCCGGCAGGGTGCCCCGGTTTCCCCCCATCCCCCCCCGACGGAACCCCGGTACCCTGCCGGGGATGGATCCCGAAAAGGCCTCCCCACAAGGGAGGCCTTTTTTTCCCCGGGGGGAGAAAACGCACCTGAACTACCCTTTTTGAGAAATTCGTTTCACACCCCCGCACGCCGTTTCCTTCTGTCTCCGCAGGGCTAACAGCTCCCCAACCGGAAAATCATCGTCCCAAAACGCCTTGAATTTCGCGGCACTCCACCAGTACTTCGCAAAGCGCGGCTCCGACCGGATCACGCGGCATGGATATTGCTCATGTCGGGATTACCCTTTTGCGAGAATTCCATGTTGATGGCCCTCAGCCTGGTGGTTATTCTATTGAACGTCGCGGACAATTACACGACGTTCATGTTCATCCACGCCACACAGGGACAGTATATTGTTGTGGAGGGGAACCCGGTTATGCGGTTCCTCATCGGAACTCTCGGGCTCAAGGGGGCGGTGGTGCTCGAGATGGCTGCCCTGACATTCATCGCCACCTATATCGCGACAACGAACCTCTTGGCCCGGAAAGTTCGTTTCTGGACGCTGGTTGTGCTGGGCTTGCTTCCGTTGTGGGCCGTGTTCAACAATATTCAGGTGGCGCTTTCTCTCGATCTTCCGATCTTCTGACCCTCACCCCCCCTTATGCGAGAGCCGATGATGGAGGTGCAACCGATGGGCACGCTGCCCCGCTCGGTCGTGAACAGCCGGACCCGCAAGCAAAGACAGAGGCGCCCCGCCCAGGGCGGGTCCGCGAAGAATTTCCTTCCCGCGCTCCGCTGGAGCGCAGGCGCCCTGCTGTTGGTCCTCCTCCCGTTTACCGCATCCTGCAACCTGGGAGAGCTCGCCGTTTCGCTGAAGGCGATCGCGCGCGGGCTGGCAAATGAAACTACCGTCGCGAGAGCGGATCTCGGCGTTGCTCCGGCCGACGAGGGGAGCATGGCGCTTCGCAGGGAGATCGTAAGCTACCTGCGGCGACACCACCCGGGTCTTTCCCGGCTCGAGGAGGTCATGCTCGCGGGCGGCATCCTTCGAGCAGCCGACG
>CBDUXZ010000017.1:0-13063 GCA_965371325.1 uncultured bacterium
CGCTGCCTCGATCCGTGAGCAAGGGCTGCTCCAGCCGATCGTCGTACGGCAGGGCGCGCGTGGTTACGAGATCGTCGTGGGCGAGCGGCGGTGGCGCGCGGCCAAAGAGGCCGGGCTCGAGACGATTCCGGCGATCGTCCGCGAAACCACGGACCACGAGTCCCTCGAACTGGCGATTGTCGAAAACATTCAGCGGGAGGATCTGAACCCCATCGAGCAGGCCCAGGCGTTTCGCGCCCTGATGGAGCTGAAGAAAATGACCCAGGAGGAGGTGGCCGGCCGCCTGGGGAAGGATCGGGCCACGGTGGCGAACATCATCCGGCTCCTGGGGCTCCCCCAGGAAATTCAGCTGGACGTGGTGGAGGGGCGGCTCACCATGGGGCACGCCCGCGCGCTCCTTGCTTGCAGCAGCGCTGTCCGCCAGCGTGCACTGCGGGATCGCATCGTCCGCAAGGGGCTCTCCGTGCGAGAGGCGGAGCGGCTTGCAGGCGACATTCGTGAGAAGGCAGCGCGGCGCCCCGCGGATCCGTCGCTGGCCGGGATCGCGGAGGATCTCCGCAGGCACTTTCAGACGCCGGTTTCGGTAAGTCGCCGTGGTCACCGCGGTCGCGTTGAGATCAGGTTTTATAACGACGAGGATCTCGATCGCATCCTTCGCTTGATCATGGGATGAGCGGTAAAGCGCGAAGTTCCGCGGCGAGACCGCACGTCTATCGAGGCGTGAGTGAGGGGGAAAAAGAGGCGGGGCAGTGCGCCCGGTGGCTCCGGCAACGGGCGGCCGGGTGAGAGGACCACGTTGCGCTTTGGGGAAGCAGGCATGTGGAAGGAAATGTTTTCGAACTCGCAAACAGACACCGAGGAGGAGGAGCAAGGCATGGCGGATGCTTACAACAGGCCAGAGGCATCGCGCGTTGACGCGGACGGCCCCGCCCGGGTCGCCACGGATACCGCCAGGGTGAATTCCTTTCTGGACAAGGGAACGGAGTTCGACGGGAAGCTCGCTTTTGAAGGAGCAGTCCGGATCAACGGGCGGTTCTCAGGTGAGATTTACTCCGAGGGGACCCTCTATGTCGGTGAGAGTGGCGAGGTGAACGCCGAGGTCCAGGTGAGCACGGCCATTGTCAGTGGCGCGGTCACCGGCGACATCGTGGCGAGCGACAAGGTGGAGCTCCAACGCTCGGCCCGCCTGCGGGGGAACATTAAGACGCAGGTGCTCAAAATCGAGGAGGGGGCGATATTCGAGGGGAACTGCCAGATGCAGTTCGAAGAAGTGCCGGCGCGCAAACCCCCGCAGATCGACGCACCGACTCCGCCTCCCGAGCCCGATCAGGAAGGGTTGGGACTGACCTGATCCCGGGTCCCGGCGGGGTTGACGCTCTGCGCCACGTGTGTTAAAAATCCCGCTGATTTCGCCGCACTAGGGGCGGCCAGGCTCTGGTAGCGGCACCGGACAACCCGTTCATTGATCACCCGCATAACGCCCGGGCCCCATCGGGTTCCTCACGGGATCCTTACGCCATCCATAGACCGCGAAAAAGGGTTTCGCCGTGCTAGAGATCCTGCCGGACCTGACTCTCCTGATTCAAATTGCGATCTTCCTGATCTTCATGTGGGCCCTGAACAGGCTGCTGTTCAGGCCCGCGGTGCGCGTGCTCGAGGAACGGGACCGCCAGATCGCGGGGGGGCGTCGGGAGGCCGCCGATCTCGATGCGCGGATTTCCGAGGTGATGAGCACCTACGAGCGCGGCATCCGTGAAGCGCGCGCGGAGGGTGAGAAGGCGCGCGCAGGGCTCGCTCAGGAGGGCGCCGCCGAGGAGGCGCGGATCGCCGCTGCGGGGCGCGCTCACGCCGCCGAGGCGACGGAGAAGATTCGGAGGGAGATCTCCCGCGAGACCAAGGAAGCGCGGAGCGAGCTCGAAGGCCGTGTGAGGGAGTTCGCTGATCTCATAGCCGAGCGTGCGTTGGGGCGGAGGGTGGCGTGAGTAACGTCTTTCCCCGCCGCCTGGCCTGGATCATCGCCTTCGTCCCCCTGCTTGCGCCACAACTCGCCCGGGCCGCCGAAGCGTCGGAGGAGCACGGCCTCGGCTCCGTCATCTGGCACGCCGCCAACCTTCTCGTCTTCCTGTTCATTCTCATCAAGGTCCTCGGGCCCCAGCTTCGCGGGTTCCTCTTCCAGCGGCGCAAGACTATCGAGAGCCAGCTTGACGAAGCACGCCAGTTGATGGCATCGGCGCAGGCGCGAGATGAGGAATGGGCCAGGAAGCTCGAGGGCCTGAAGGCTGAAGGCGATCGGATCGTCAGTGCGGCGAGCGAGCTCGGGCGCGGCGAGCGCGAGCGCATTCTGGATCTGGCCCGCAAGCAGGCCGAGCGCATCCGGGGCGATGCGGAGCGCACCGCGGCCCAGGAGGTAGCGCGCGCAAAGTCGCAGCTTCGTGACGAAGCGGTACGGCTGGCTATGATTCTCGCAGAACGGCTGGTGAAGGAAAAGGTGAACGAGGCCGACCAGGAGCGTCTCGTTGAGGAGTATCTGAACAGTATAGAGCGTACGTCATGATCAGCGGCGTGGTGGTGCGTCGATACGCAAAAGCGCTCTTCGAGATCGCCGAAGCGGACGGAAATATTGAGCCGTTGGGGGAGGAGGTCTCGCGTCTCAAGGCCGTCATTCTCGAAACGCCCGAGCTCCAGGCTCTTCTCTCAAATCCTGCCTACACACGCACGGAGAGGAAGGAGATAGCGGAGGCCGTTCTTACTGAACGACTCGGTGTCTCAGAGGTATTGAAAAATTTCGTCGGCGTTCTCATCGAAAATGGGCGTGTGCCCGGTTTTGTGGACATCTGTAATCGTTACCAGGAGATGGCCGATGAGGCCGCGGGCTGCGCCCGTGTAACCGTGAAAAGCGCGTCGTCGCTCTCAGACGGTGACCGCAGGCGGCTCGAAGAGGGTCTCTCCAGGGTTACGGGCAAACGCGTGACGATCGAGATCGAGATCGACCCATCCCTCATCGGGGGCCTCTCCGCACGCGTGGGTGGACTGGTGTTCGACGGAAGTATCCGGGCGCAGCTCGAAGCGCTGGAAGAAGAGTTGAAAAACGCGTCCTAAAGGAGACGTTTCATGGCGATCAAGGCAAGCGAGATCAGCGAGCTCATCAAAGAGCAGATTAAGGGATATCAACGCAAGGTCGACGTGAGCGAAACGGGCTTCGTGCTCTCGGCGGGCGACGGTATCGCGCGAATTCACGGCCTCGAGCTGGTGCAGGCGGGAGAGCTGGTCGAATTTCCGGGGGGTATTCTGGGACTGGTGCTGAACCTGGAGCAGGACAACGTGGGCGTCGCGATCATGGGGGAAGCCGCGCACATCAAGGAAGGGGACATCGTCAAACGCACCAAGGAGATCGCTTCCGTCCCCGTGGGGAAGGCCCTGACGGGACGCACCGTAAACGCACTCGGGGAGCCGCTGGACGGGGGCGGCGAGATCGCAACGGAGGATCGCCGCCAGATCGAGGTCAAGGCCCCCGGTATCGTGGCTCGCCAGCCGGTGAAGGAGCCGCTGCAGACGGGCCTCAAGGCAATCGACTCGATGGTTCCAATCGGACGGGGCCAGCGGGAGCTCATCATCGGCGACCGGCAGACGGGAAAGACGGCGGTGGCCATCGATACGATCATCAACCAGAAGGGGCAGGATGTCTTTTGCATATATGTCGCGGTTGGGCAGAAGCAATCCACGGTCGCACAGGTGGTCGACAAGCTCAAGCAGCACGGCGCCATGGACTACACGATTGTGGTTGCCGCGACGGCTTCCGACCCGGCGCCGCTCCAGTTCCTTGCGCCCTATTCCGGCGTCACGATGGGCGAGTACTTTCGCGACAACGGCATGCACGCTCTCATCATCTACGACGACCTTTCCAAGCACGCGGTGGCTTACCGGCAGCTCTCGCTTCTTCTGCGGCGGCCGCCGGGACGCGAGGCTTTCCCGGGCGATGTTTTCTACCTGCACTCACGGCTGCTCGAGCGCGCTGCGAAGATGAGCGATGAGAATGGAGGCGGTTCACTCACCGCGCTGCCGATCATCGAAACCCAGGCGGGCGACGTATCGGCCTACATCCCCACGAACGTCATTTCAATCACCGACGGTCAGATATACCTCGAGTCCGACCTCTTCTATTCCGGCGTACGTCCTGCCATTAACGCCGGTCTCTCGGTCAGCCGGGTGGGAGGCGCAGCGCAGGTCAAGGCGATGAAGGAGGTGGCGGGCACGCTGCGGCTCGCGCTGGCTCAGTATCGCGAGATGGCGGCCTTCGCGCAGTTCGGGAGCGACCTCGACAAGGCAACCCGGGAGCAGATTGCGAACGGGGAACGGCTGACGGAGGTTTTGAAGCAGGGTCAGTACCTGCCCATGCCGGTGCAGGATCAAATTCTCTGCATCTACGCGGCAACCCCGAAGCCGGGGCGGGAGAAGACCTGGGTTCGCGATCTTCCGGTCGGCGACATTCATCGGTTTCTCACCGAGATGCTGAGCTTCATGACGGCGCGTCATCCGGACATCGCGCAGGAAATCGCAGAGAAGAAGATTCTCTCGGATGAACTCAAAGTGAAGGTAGATGCCGCGCTGGACGAGTTCGCGGGCGTCTTCGAGCCCGGCGAGAAGGGTTGACCGGAAAGGACCTGCAAAGGATCCATGGCGACACTCCAAAGCATACGCAAGCGCATCACAAGCGTGCGCAACACACGTCAGATCACGCGGGCCATGAAGCTCGTGGCTGCTGCCAAATTGCGCCGCGCCCAGGAGAGCGTTGTTGCCGCCCGGCCCTTCTCGGAAAAGATCGCGGAGGTGCTCGCTCGGCTCGCGGTTCGGGTCGACGTCGAGACGCATCCGCTGCTCGAGCGCAGGGAAGGAAAGCGTGCAGAGATCGTCGTCATCGCCTCCGACCGGGGCCTGTGCGGAGGTTTCAACGCCAACGTCATCCGGAAAGCGGAGGCCTTCCTGCTCGAGCGGGAGCCGCGGGACGTCGAAGTGACGGTCTCGGTGGTCGGGCGAAAGGCCCGTGAATACTTCGGTCGCCGGGGGCGCGCCATGCGCAAGGTCGTCACGGATCTCAAGGGAGGTCCCGACTTCGGCCTTGCGGCTGAAATCGGAGACGAATTGATCGCGCGTTACCTGTCGGGCGAGGTGGACGAGGTCTACGTGATTTACGGCGAGTTTCGCTCGGCGATCTCGCAGCATCCCATGGTGAACCGTATCCTCCCCGTCGGCGAGCTTCCGTCTCCCGAGGAGAAACCCGAGGAGTTCGGCGTGGACTACACCTACGAACCTTCGGCGGGCGTGTTGCTTGAACGCCTCCTTCCGCGTTATGTGCACGTCGGGATACATCAGGCGTTGCTGGAAAGCGCGGCTTCCGAGCAGGGGGCGCGGATGACGGCAATGGAGTCTGCGACGAACAATGCCTCGGAGATGATCGATCGCCTGACGCTTGTATACAACCGCGCGCGACAGGCGGCGATCACGACAGAACTGGTGGAAATCGTGAGCGCGGCCGAAGCGCTCTAGTCAAGGAACGCCATCATTATCGGGAGAAGCCAAGAAATGAGCGCCCAAACGGAAGGCAACGATAAGACCGGAAAGGTTCTGCAGGTAATGGGGCCGGTCGTGGACGTCGTGTTCGAGCCCGGGCACCTGCCGCCGATCTTCAACGCCCTTCATCTGACCAACCCCGCCATCAGCGGTGAGCAATGGAATCTGACGATCGAGGTGGCCCAGCATATCGGGGAGAACACGGTGCGCTGCGTGGCCATGGACACAACAGAGGGGCTCACCCGGGGCGTCGCCGTTCGCAATACGGGTGGCCCGATCTCGGTCCCGGTGGGGGAAGCGACGCTGGGCCGGATCATGAACGTCATTGGCGAGCCGGTCGATGAGCGCGGGCCTATCAACGCCGAGAAGAAATATCCTATTCATAGACCGCGGCCCGACTTCGTCGATCAGGCCACGACGGTTGAGATGTTCGAAACGGGGATCAAAGTCGTTGATCTTCTCGCTCCCTACCAGAGGGGGGGGAAGATCGGGTTGTTCGGCGGCGCCGGCGTGGGCAAGACCGTCATCATCATGGAGCTTATCAACAACATCGCCAAGCAGCATTCCGGCATTTCGGTCTTCGCCGGCGTGGGGGAGCGCACCCGCGAGGGAAACGATCTCTGGCTCGAAATGCAGGAGTCGAAGCTCTCCGACGGCAGATCTGTGATCAGCCAGACCGCCCTCATCTACGGCCAGATGAACGAGCCGCCCGGTGCGCGCGCGCGCGTGGGACTCACAGGCCTCACGGCCGCGGAGTACTTCCGCGACGAGGAGGGGAAAGACGTGCTCCTCTTTATCGACAACATCTTCCGCTTTACCCAGGCCGGCGCTGAGGTGTCGACCCTGCTCGGGCGCATCCCTTCAGCGGTGGGCTACCAGCCGACGCTCTCGACCGACCTGGGGGAGCTTCAGGAAAGAATTACCTCCACGAAAAAAGGGTCAATCACCTCCGTGCAGGCCATCTACGTGCCGGCCGACGATCTTACCGACCCCGCGCCGGCCACGACGTTCGCGCATCTCGACGCAACGACGGTGCTCTCGCGTCAGATCGCGGAGCTGGGCATCTACCCGGCGGTCGACCCGCTCGACTCCACCAGCCGGATCCTCGATCCGCAGGTCGTGGGCGATGAACACTACAGCGTTGCACGGCAGGTGCAGCTGGTGCTCCAGAAGTACAAGGATCTGCAGGACATCATCGCGATCCTGGGCATGGACGAGCTGTC
Organism: uncultured bacterium; assembly: GCA_965371325.1. Classification (GTDB taxonomy): domain Bacteria; phylum JAUYMQ01; class JAUYMQ01; order JAUYMQ01; family JAUYMQ01; genus CBDUXZ01. The sequence goes on from CBDUXZ010000017.1 coordinate 6,792, forward strand.
CGAGGAGGACAGACTGGTCGTGGCGCGTGCGCGGAAGATCCAGCGGTTCCTCTCCCAGCCATTTCACGTGGCGGAGCAGTTCACCGGAACGCCGGGGGTCTACGTGCAGATCAAGGACACGATCAAGGGGTTCACCGAGATTCTCGAGGGGAAACACGACGATCTACCCGAGCAGGCGTTCTACATGGTGGGGACGATCGAAGAGGCGACTGAGCGTGGCCGCGATATGCAGGCCTGACCGGCCCGAAGGGAACCCGAAGCGTGGCAGACACCCTGCACCTGGAAATCGTAACCCCCGAGCGCCGCGTGCTCCTCGAAGAGGTCGCCGAGCTTAACGCCCCTGGGCTTCTGGGTGAGTTCGGCGTCCTGGGGGGGCACGAGCCGTTCGTAACGGTGCTCAGATCCGGCGTGCTTCACTATCGAAGGGCAGGGGAAGGCGAGGTCCGAACGCTGGCGGTCAGCGGCGGGTTCGCCGAGATCGTCGAGGATCGCGTGACACTCCTTGTTGAAACCTGCGAGAGCTCAGACGATATTGATCGCGACCGGGCGGAGGCGGCGCGCGACCGGGCAGCGGCACGCCTTAAGGAGATGCCCGCTGAGCACGAAGATGCAGCAAGCGCCCAGGCCTCCCTCGACCGCGCCGAAGCACGGCTGGCCGCGCTATCGGGGTAGCTTTTCTCAAGACGCCCTCCCCCCCCTAATCGGCTTGGCGACGAGCCGTACCTTGCATTTCTCGACACTGACCTTGAACTCCACGTCCTTGCAGCTGAACCGAGCCTGAATCTCCTCGCGCTGACGCATGATGAATGCTTCGAAGGCCTCCCGGCCGACCTCTCCCGCCGCCAGCCCGCAGGCCGAGCGGGCCTCGACGAATTCCTCGTAGAGCGCGCCTCGCCTCTCCCGCCCGGCGATGATGGTGTCAAGCTTCTTGCGCTGCTCGTCCCGTTCCTGGCGTTCCCGTTCGCGAAGCTGCAGCCGGAAGGTGTCACGCTTGAAGGTTCCCTCCTCGATCTCCTGCAGGCACCGGTTCCAGTAGGCCGAGATGCTGTTGTACCGGGCAACGAGGTTCGTGTAGCGGAACTTGAACATCGTATTGTTGATGGGCTTCCCGTGCCAGCGCGAGAGGTGCCTTTGAAGGGCCTGCCGGAGCTTGCCGGGCTCGATGCGGGCCCGCCCCGAGAAATAGTGCTCGTACTCGACCTTCAACTCATCGAGCCGGCGGTCCAAATCGGCGATGTCTTCCGCAATTCCCATGAACGGACTCCCCTCAGAGGAACATCGGCCCGGTGGGGCGTGCGCTGAAGCGCTGCGCCGCCGCCTTCCACCCTCAACGCCTCGCGACGGCCCACCAGCGTGACCCGCCCTTCGCACTCCCTCGTGATCACTTCCCGCCCTGGATGATTCGATAAGGCAACCCCTCCGCGGGACGCGTTGCCATTCTCGTGTTCGGGACGTCGAGAGATTTCATTTCCGTTAAGTGGAAAACCCGGTGCGATCCTTGCCACGGGGACCGACCGAAAACCCTAGAAAAGCAAGGAATTTCATAGTCATGGGAGGTGGTTCGATTCTTGCATTACTTGGGAAGCCTGACGCGCGCTTCCCGGAATCGGGACAGGGAAACTCCGGGATGGACGTCAAAAAGGCCCGACCTGGCACGCCCCCGCCGCGGCCATCGAAAGAAGGAAGAGAGAGCTAGATTCTGACACCTGAATGGTTTGGGGAAACACCGGGTTAGGGCCCGGTGGGACGAAGATCACTGGCGGGAAGAGAGAGGGCTCGACCGATGAGGGACGGGAAAGTGACGACCGCGAAGGCAATGGCATATTCGGCCCCGGACTCCTTCCGCCGCCCGTTGCCGCTACTGCTGGCATGCGCCATGGGCTTTTATTCGTTCCTCGCGGCGGCGCCCGCTCTGGCAGGGGATGTTCCCTTCGGCGGCCAGACGGTGATTACGTCGGCTGCCGACGGTGCGCGAGGAATTTATGTGGGCGATCTTGACGGAGATGGCGACCTGGATGTGGTGTCCGCCTCCGCGGTGAACGACACGATCGCCTGGTATCAGAACGACGGAAGCAACCCGCCCTCTTTCCTGACGATCGCGACGACGACGATCAGCACGGCCGCTGATGGCGCTCGGGCCGTCTTCACGGCCGATCTCGACGGCGACGGCGATCTCGACGTGATTTCCGCCTCGGAGACCGACGACAAGATTGCCTGGTACAAGAACGATCCGGCGGATACCGGCACCAAGGGTGATTTCGGTGGCGAGCTGGTTCTCTCAACGGCGGCGGACGGGGCTTCTGGTGTCTTCGCTGCCGATCTCGACGGCGACGGCGATCTCGACGTGGTTTCGGCCTCCTTCAACGACGACAAGGTTGCCTGGTACGAGAACGATGGGACGGACACCTTCGCCGGCCAGACGGTTATCTCAACCGCCGCCGATGGCGCGCGGTCCGTTTTTGCGGTGGACGTGGACAGGGACGGCGATCCGGATGTGCTCGTAGCGTCCGAACTTGACGACGAGATCGCCTGGTACGAGAACCGGCTGAACGACGGCGTGCACAACGACTTCAACGCGACTCCGAACGTGATCTCCTCCACGGCCAACGGCGCCCAGTCGGTCTTTGCGGCCGACGTAGATGGCGATGGCGACATGGACGTACTCTCCGCCTCCGAGATCGACAACAGGGTGGCTTGGTACGAGAACGATCCGGGCGACACGGGAACCAAGGGGACGTTCGGCGTCGCGCAGAACATCACGGCGGCTGCGACCGGTGCGCGCTCTGTTTTCGCCATGGACATGGATGCCGACGGTGACCTTGACGCTCTATCGGCCTCTGGCGGCAACAACGACATCAACTGGTACGAGAATGTGAGTGGTGACGGCTCCTCATGGACCACGCGGACGATTTTCGGGGCCGCGACCAACGCAGCGGGCGTGTTTGCGGCCGATCTCGACGGTGACGGCGACATGGATGCGGCGTCGGTTTCGGAGAACGACGACAAGGTTGCCTGGTACGCGAACGCGTTCATTCACCGAAGCGCGGTCTTTCCCGAGCAGAACACGATCTCGACGCTGGCGAACGGCGCCTGGGCCGTCTTTGCCGCGGACCTGGATAGGGACGGCGACCTGGACGCCCTCTCCGCCTCCCGTGTCGACAGTGAGATCGCCTGGTATGAGAACACCGATGGCGCCGGCACGTTCGGCGGCCAGACGATCGTCGACACAAATGCCAGCGGCGCAAGGGATGTCGAGGCGGCCGACGTGGACGGCGACGGCGATCTAGATATTCTCTCCGCCGCCCTTCTTGATGACACGATCGGCTGGTACGAAAACACCGATGGTGCCGGCACGTTCGGCGTCGAGCAGGCGATCACCACGGTCGCTGACGGCGCCCAGGCGGTACACGCGGCCGATTTGGACAGGGATGGTGACATCGACGTCCTCTCGGCTTCTTCGGCCGATAACAAGATCGCATGGTACGAGAATACGAGCGGCGACGCCTCAGCCTGGACGGCGCACACGATTTCGACGGTCGTCATGGGCGCCCGCGATGTGTATTCGGCCGATCTCGATGACGACGGCGATCTAGATGTCGTCTCGGCTTCGGAGTCGGACGACACGATTGCCTGGTTCGAGAACACGGACGGCGCAGGGACGTTCGGTCTGCAGCAGGTGATTTCGACGAACGCCAACAGCGCGCGTAGCGTCTTCGCCGCCGACGTGGACGGCGACGGCGACATGGATGTGCTGTCCGCTTCGGCCATCGACGACAAGATCGCATGGTACGAGAATACGAGCGGCGACGGCTCGGCCTGGACGGAGCGCGTGATCACCACTTCGGCCGACAGCGCACGCTCGGTAAAGGCGACGGACATGGACGGCGACGGCGACATGGATGTGCTGTCCGCTTCGGCCGGTGGCAACGAGGTCATTGCCTGGTACGCGAACGACGGGAGCACGCCGCCGAACTGGACCAAGGTCGGGGCTACGTCCGTGGACAGTGGCGCGCGGATGGTCGCCGTGGGCGACGTGGATGGCGACGGCGATATGGATGTACTCTCCGCTTCCTCGGGCGACGATCGCATAGCGTGGTACCCGAGCAAGGGGGGTCATTTCGCGCTTCCGACCGTTGACACCGCGGCTCTCTTCATTCTCGAGAGCGATGAGGACGACCTGCTGAAAATCGATGCCACCCACCGTGGGCGCACCGGCGACACCGACGTGGAGCTTGTGACCTTCGACCTGCTCTTCGAGGAGACAGCGGGCGATCCGCTTCTGAGCGCGGAAGCGAACGCCCTCATCGCGAACCTGCACATCTATCTCGATGATGGCTCGGGAGTGTTCGAGGCGCTATCGGACACGCTGGTGACGACCGTTGGATCGCTCTCCCTGACGGCCGGCGTGCAGACGGTCTCTTTCATCGACAACGATCCTAATGTGGAGGTGGTGTTCGGGACGTCGAGGACCTACTTCGTGGTGGCCGAAATGACCGCGAACGCTTCGAGTCAGGTACCCACCATTTTCCGCATGACGCACCTGACGGAAACAACAGGCACGGGCGAAGATCAGGACAACGATATCCCCCTTGTTCTGGAGTTTGCCCAGAACGTCTCCTCGAGCCGTTCCCTGGCGTCCTGCCCGACCTGCGACTTCGACAACGACGGTCTGCTGGATACGGTCGAGACGAACACGGGGAACTTCGTGAGCTCCAGCGACACGGGGACCGACCCCCTGAACCCTGACAGCGACGGCGACAACCTGCTCGACGGTGTCGAGACGGGCACCGGAACCTTTGTTGACGCCAACGACACCGGGACGGACCCGAACGATACGGACAGCGACAATGACGGGCTCCAGGACGACGTCGAGACCGGTACGGGGATCTTTGTCGATCCGTCGAACACCGGATCCGATCCGAACATCAAGGATACAGACGGCGACGGTTTCAACGACGGCGACGAGGTCCTGGCGGGAACGGATCCGAACGATCGCTTCGATCCGATGCCCGTTCCGGCCCTCGGACCCTGGGGCGTTGGCCTCTTCCTCCTCCTGCTGGCGGCGGGAGCGGGATGGCGTCGCAAACGCGGTGCGTACTAAGCCCGGAGAAGCAAAGGGCGGGACTTCGGTCCCGCCCTTTTGCGTTTGGCGTCATGGCTAGCGCGGCGGGTCGCGCATGGGATTGAGGCGGAAACGCGACGGGTCCTTGATGACCTCCCCGGGCCTCCGGTTCAGCACTCGAACAAGCTGGCCGGCCCACTCGTCGATGATTGCCTTGCCGTGCCCCGTGCGGTTGAAATCGTCAACGTGGATGACAGAAAACTTGGCGTTTTCCCGATCGGAGAAGGTAACGAGGACGCTTCCGCTCTTTGCGTCTCGAATTCGCCCCTCCATCGCAAGCGTCCCCTGCTGGACGGGCCTGTAAATGAAAAGGAACGTGACTGCGTTCACCACGGGCCTCGCCGGGACCACCTCGGTGAGGGCGACTTCGAGATTGAGGGTCCGGGGCCCGGGCGACTCCACCACCCGGAAGAGCCGCTTCGGGTCGTTCTGGAAGGCCTTCCGGAAGGCGCTCTCTGCGTAGGCTGCCAGCTCCGCTATCTGTGCCTCCCGATCTCCCGTGCCCTTCGTCAGTACTCCATGTGTGGCCAGCAGGTGGCTCGTGTCCACCTTTGCGATCATGATCCTGTCGTAGGCACGCAGATCCACGGCGGGCTTGAACCAGGCGCTGTGGAAGGGGAGATCCGGGGGGAGTTTGGCCTCGGGACGCTCGAGGATAAAGCCCGCGTTCGGGGAGGGCATGGCCTTGCAGGCAGCGAAGGCGCCGAGCAGAAGGACGATCAGGAGGGGACGGAATCGCGTCGAGGAAACGGGCATCGCGTAAGAAGTCTCCGGGTGTCTATGATCCGGAGGGGATGGCTCAACATAGGTCATTTCGAGCAGGGTTGCAGCTCCGACGAAACAATCGCCCGGTGCAGGGCTTCAAGCCCCCCCCTCTGCCGGAACGCCTGAACGAGCGGTTGCAGCGCTGCATGGCTCCAGGTTCCGGCCGGGCCGGGATCCGCCCTGGGGAGCTCCGCGAGCAGGGGAACCTCGAGCCGCTCGCGCAATGCTTCGAGGTTGATGCGGTCCGCGTTCGAGAGGGGCTCCCCGGATGCATCCCATTCGTTGAGGATGACCCCGAGGACCCGGCAGCCCAGCCGCCCGGCTTCACGGAGGGTAAGGAGCGTGTGGTTGATCGTGCCGAGGCGTTTCCGGGCGACCACGATGA
>CBDUXZ010000018.1:0-13053 GCA_965371325.1 uncultured bacterium
GTCGGCTCCCAGGGGCGGCGCATCGTCTTTCTCCTCAGGCTCTCCCCCATTTTTCCCTTCAACCTGTTGAACTATGCGCTGGGTCTCACGAAGGTGCGGCTGAGGGACTACGTGGTTGCATCGGTGGGGATGATTCCCGGAACGCTCCTCTACGTCTATTACGGCAAGGTGGCCGGAGATGTCGCCGCGTTGGCCGGGGGCGTTGCATCGGAGCGCGGTGCGGCCGACTACGCCCTCTTGGCCGTCGGACTTGTTGCGACGCTTCTCGTCACCGTCTTTGTGACCCGTCTTGCAAGAAAAGCCCTCAGCGAGGCGACGGGCGAGTAACGTCGCCGTTTTCAGTTCCCGGGCTGAACCCGGATAGTGGAGATTAAACCATGGCCCTTGCCGAGCAGGTACTCCCGGCAGACGAGCACAACGCGAGGCTGGTTTCCAATGTTCACCCCTCAGAATGGACGAATCCCGTACCCGCGCCCCGCTACAATCTTGTCGTGATCGGGGCCGGGACCGCGGGTCTCGTCACGGCGGCGGGAGCGGCGGGGCTGGGCGCGAAGGTCGCGCTCGTCGAGCGAAAACTCATGGGGGGAGACTGTCTCAACGTCGGCTGCGTTCCTTCCAAGTGCCTTATCCGCTCATCGCGCGTCTTCGGCGACATCCGCGCGGCCGAGGCCCTGGGCGTTCATGTTCCGGCGGGCAGCAAAAGCGACTTCGCGAAGGTCATGGAGCGCATGCGGCGCATCCGGGCTCGAATCAGCGACAACGATTCAGTCGAGCGGTTCAGCAAGGAATTGGGTGTCGACGTCTTTCTCGGAGGCGGGCGCTTCACCGGGAGCGACACGATCGAAGTGAAAGGGCAGACCCTTCGCTTCAAAAAGGCCGTGATCGCGACAGGTGCGCGGCCGGTGCACCCCGCTGTTACCGGCCTCGAAGATGCCGGCTACCTCACGAACGAAACCGTATTCTCTCTCACCGAGCGCCCGGCCCGCCTCGCGGTGATAGGGGGAGGCCCCATCGGTTGCGAGCTGGCACAGGCCTTTCGACGGCTGGGATCGGAAGTCACGATAATCGAAATGGGTCCGCAGTTTCTTGCGCGCGAAGATCCTGACGCGGCGGAGATTCTCGCCGAATCCTTCAGGCGCGACGGCATCCACGTGATGCTGAAGACAGTCCTCGGGAAGGTCGAGACCTCGGGCGCCGAGAAGCTCCTGCATCTTGAGCGCGACGGTAGGCCGGAAACGTTGAGGGTGGACGAGATTCTGGTCGGCGCGGGCCGGGCGCCCAACGTCGAAGGGCTCGATCTCGAAAAAGTAGGCGTTGAGTACGACCGGACGGGTGTCAAGGTGAACGATCGCCTCCAGACAACCAACCCGCGCATCTACGCTGCGGGGGATATCTGCCTGAAATACAAGTTTACCCACGTGGCGGACTTCACGGCGCGCATCGTGATTCAAAACACCCTCTTTCCAGGCTCTAAGACCGCATCCAGCCTGACCATACCCTGGTGCACCTACACCGATCCCGAGATTGCACACGTGGGGCTCTATGAACGGGATGCGCGTGATCAGGGAGTTGAGGTTGAAACCTATGTGCGAAACTTCGGAGACGTCGATCGCGCAATCGCGGAAGGGGAAGAAGAGGGTTTCGTCAAGATTCACGTGAAGAAAGGAACCGATCAGATTGTTGGGGCTACAATCGTAGCCCGCCACGCCGGAGAAATGATCAGTGAGATCACGCTGGCCATGGTCGGAAAGATCGGTCTTGGAAAGATCGCGAACGTGATACACCCCTACCCGACCCAGGCCGAGGCCATCCGGCAGCTCGGCGACGCATACAACCGCACCCGCCTCACGCCCACGGTGAAGAAACTCTTCGAGCGCTGGCTGGCCTGGACCCGCTAGGGGAACCGGAGACCTCGCGGGAGAGCCAGCCCGGGATCACTTTGCTCTAGGCGAGAGGCGTGAGCCTCAGACCCTTGGGCACGAGCGTTCGTTCGGCCAGCTCGAAGGCACCCTGAACGAGAAGCGCGAGGATCGCGGCGGGTACGGCCCCCTCCAGAATCAGCCCCACGTCATCGAGTCTTATTCCCGTCAATATCGGCTGCCCGTAGCCCCCCGCGCCGATGAGCGCGCCGAGGGTTGCCGTTCCAATGTTGATGACGGCGGAGGTTTTGATCCCGGCAAGGATCGCGGGGGAGGCCATCGGAAGATCGACGAAGCGGAGTTGGGCTCCCCGTGAAAGGCCGAGGGCTTCGGCCGATTCGCGGATGTGTGGAGCGATATCCCGAAGTCCCGCGTGCGTGTTTCGCACAATGGGGAGGAGGCTGTAGAGGAAGAGCGCCAGGATTGCGGGCCGCGAGCCGATTCCCAGGAGCGGAATCATGAAAACAAGGAGGGCAAGCGAGGGGATGGTCTGAACGATCCCCACGACGCCGAGAATGGTGTGCCCCAGGCGGGGACGGCGCGCGGCGAGGATGCCCAGCGGAACAGAGAGCAGAATGGCCGCCATAAGTGAGACACCCACGAGAAAGAGGTGATCGCGGGTGTTCACCAGAAGGCGATCGGCAGTGCCGATCTCGGCTGGACGCGAATCGATTCCAAACGCTTCGGAAATGAAATCGGCCGCTACGCGGGCCTCGGGGAGCCTCTGAAGTCTCGCACGGGCATTCATCGCGCGCATCCCATCATCTGTAATTTTCCCCCCGAGCCGGCCCAGCGCCTCCACAATTTCCGGCATCCGCTGCTCTAGTTCGCTGCGATAGATAAGGACGGCGTCATAGTTCTGAAAATGATCAAGATCGTCTTCGAGCACGCGAATAGCGTAGTAGTTGACCTCGGCATCGGTTACGTAGAGATCCATCACGTCGATCGTACCGCCATCGAGACCGCGATATGCGAGATCGTGATCGAGGCCACGCACGTTCTTGTGAGGAAGGGCGTAACGCGTCTTCAGCGCCGGCCAGCCGTCGGCACGATCCATGAACTCATTCCCGAAACCGAACCTGAGCCCCGCGTGACGCCGCAGGTCTGAAATCTTTTTCACACCCAGGCGCTCTCCTACCTCTTCGCTGATCCCGATCGCATAGGTGTTGTTGAAACCGAGGGGCGCCGTCATCCGGATTCCGAATTCAGCAAGGGCGGGGAGAAGCGCTTCGTCGTCAGCGATCCGCCGGTCGGCGAGAATTTCCTCACGAAGCGTTCCGGTGTATTCGGGATAGGCGTCGATCTCGCCGCGAAGAAGGGCGTTCCAGAGGATCCGCGTGCCTCCGAGCTCGCGCATGTGCGTCGCCGGGAAGCCTTCGTTCTCCGCGAGCTGCGCTGCAATTTCCCCCAGGATGACCGACTCCGTGAACTTCTTCGACCCCACGCGAAAGGCGAGCCGGACATCATCGGCGACGGCATTGCCGGGCAGAGGCAGGGCGATCCAGAGGGCGAGAAACCAGGCGAGCTTCACGAATTAGCTCCTCCCGAGGGAGTCGAGGGGACTTCTCTGTGCGTTGATGAACTGCGTGACGAAGGGATCCACGGGGCTTACCACGAGATCTTCAAGCGTGCCCCTCTGCACAACATGACCGTCGCGCATGAGCACGATGGTGTCGGAGAAGAAGCCTGCCTCCCCGATGTCATGCGTGACCATGACGACGGTTTTTCCGAGGGTCTGGAAGATTTCGCGAAGGTCCACCTGAAGATCGGCCCGGATCATCGGATCCAGCGCGCCGAGAGGCTCGTCGAGGAGAAGAACGTCCGGATCGAGCATCAGGGCGCGCATGAGGCTCACGCGTTGCCGCTGTCCGCCGGAGAGCTGGGCCGGATAACGCGCAAGACCGTCGGCCGGGAAGTGCGTGAGCTCCACCAGGGATCTGATCCGTCCGGCAACGCGCCCTTCCTCCCAGCCGAGGTGCCGCGCCATGAGGGAGACGTTGCGCTCGGCGGTAAGGTGAGGGAAGAGTCCCCCCTCCTGGATGACGAAGCCCATCCTGCGGCGAACCCTGGCGGCGTTTTCCGGCGCTACTTCTTCGCCATCGAACGTCACCCGCCCGGTTGTGGGGCGAACGAGACCGATGAGGAGCCTTAGCAATGTCGACTTTCCACAGCCGCTCGGACCGAGCAGAACAGTCGTTCGGCCCGCGGGAAAGCTGAGGTCTGTGGATGCAAGCGCGGGGAGATCACCGAAGTGTTTCGAGGCGTTGTGAAGCGTGAGCAAGGCGCTGCCCTAGCCGCCCTGTCGGCGCGCAATGAGAATGGCCTGGACAAGTTCCTCGGGAACATCGTGGGGAACCGGCCCCTCCGGGTCCTGGCAGATTGATTTTCCGAGCGTGACCGTTTCCCTGTAGGTGTCGAGATAGTTCTTGCAGCCCGGGCAGAGCCCCATGTGCTCCTCGAAGACCGTCTTTTGCTTCAGTGGGAGTTCTCCGTCGATATAGGTCATGAGGAAGTCTGCAAGTTCACGACAGGTCATCATGATGATTCCCTCAGATGTGGATCGAGGAGCGTACGCAGGGCCTGGCGGGCACGGTGGAGCCTGGTCTTGACTGCGTTTGTGCTGATCTCCAGCACCCGGGCCGTCTCCTCGGTGTCCAGCTCTTCGATGTCGCGAAGGAGCAAAACGGTTCGGTAGGCCCCGGGAAGGCGATCGATGGATTCCCTCACGAGATCGCGCGTCTGCCGCCGGTGAATCAAGGCGTCCGCAGGCTCTTTCCACTCGGCCGGGGAGGTCTGGAAATGGCCATTCTCCATGAACTTCGGGAGGTGGGCCTCGATGGGCTCCTCGGGCCTTCGTGCGCGGCTCCGAAGCTTCATGAGCGAAGCGTTGATCACGATGCGGTGAAGCCAGGTGGAAGCCCGCGATTCCCCCGCAAAGGAATCAATCGCGCGAAAAGCCGAGAGAAAGGCGTCCTGCACGGCGTCGCGGGCGTCCTCGGAATTTCCAAGAATTCGGGTTGCCGTAGCGAGCAATCGTCCGCCGTAGGCGCGGACCAGTTCCTCGAAGGCCGAATCGTCTCTGGCCCGCAGCCGGGCGACGAGGGCTTTCTCCGCGGCCGCGGATTCTCTCCCAGTTGGCATCGTATCGTTCATGTGCGAAAGAGATAACATACCGGGGTCCCTGGGGTCACGGGATATTGGAGCCGGTACGAGGCCGCCACATTCGACAACCAGGATTTCAGGAGAGCCAGGGAGGTGTAGCCATGACGATGAGATGGTGGATCATGGGCGTGATACTGGGTCTTGCGCTCATCGTGTCCCCGGGATGCGATGTGCAGCGGATCATTCTGAAGGCGGCGGTCGAGCAGAACGAATCCTATTTCCATCCGCCGGGTTCCGAAGGGTGGAACGTGGAGAAACTTACTGATCATGTCTACACGTTCCAGTGGGAATGGTACCGGAACATCTTTGTCGTAACGGACGAGGGTGTTTTCGCGACCGATCCCTTCAACCCGCGCGCGGCCGCGAAACTCCGGGAGGCCATTCGGGAGACGGCGGGGGACAAACCGGTGAAGTATCTCTTTTATACGCACTACCACAAGGATCACACGGAGGGAGGCGCGGTCCTCGAACCTGAAGAGGTGCTTTGCCACGAAAAGTGTGCCCGGTACTTCTCGGACTTCGATAGTTCGAAAATTCTTCCCCCAACCCGGACGCTGTCGGGTGATGAGGAGATCGTCCTGGGCGGCGTTCTCATTCGCCTTTACTACCTGGGGAAGACCCACACCGATACGCTCTACGCCGTGCACATTCCCGGAGAGAAGCTTCTGTTTACCGCTGATTTCGGTCTCGTGAGAACGTTTCCCCCCATCGGCTATCCGGACTTCTACCGGCCGGGAACCATCGCGGCCGGTGCGCGAATCGCGAAACTGGATTTCGATATCTGGGTCCCAAGCCACTTCGGCTACGGGAGCAAGCAGGATTTCACCGACTATTTCGCGATGACGAACCTCCTGGAGAAGCTCATCGCCGAAGCATCGGAAGACTTCGGCAGACCCTACGACTTCCCCGGCGAAACCTTCGCCCACGTCTATGATGGCATGAAGCCGGACTACGGCGAGTGGCACGGGTTCGGTCAAATGATTCCCTTTAGCGTGACCCGGACGGCGACTGGCCAGTTGCTGGGTTATTGAGAGGGCCGGCCGGAAGCCCAAAATCTCTAATAATATGAGTGATTTTAGATACTTGGGAGGCCTCGGCGGCTCCTGCTGGGAGCGTATCTGGTCCGGCTAGGCGCTGGGGCTGATGGTGATGACCACGGACTTGTAGGTTGGTGTGTTGCTCTTGTCCGCGAAGCTGCCGACCGGAACGAGGGGGTGGGCTTCCGGATAATAGGTCGCAGCGCAGCCTGGCGGGACGTCGAACGGAATGGCGCGAAATCGCTGAAGGGTGCGGCTCTCGCCGTCGAAGTGGCTTGTGAGATCCACGAGCTGCTGGGGCTCGAGCTTCCGCGCCTTCATGTCGCGCTGATTCAGGAACACGACCCGCCGCCCGCCCGAGATTCCCCGGTAACGATCATCGAGCCCGTATATGGTGGTGTTGAACTGATCGTGGCTGCGGATGGTCATCATGAGGAACTGATCCTGATCCAGCTCAATCCGCGGTAGCGGATGGACCGTGAAGCCTGCCTTGCCGGAGGGAGTTTCGAAGCTGCGTGTGTGCGCGCTGCTCGGAAGCACGAAGCCATTCGGCGAACGAATGCGGTCGTTGAACTTCTCGAAGCCTGGAACAACCCGCGCGATCCGCTCCCGGATTCGATCGTAATCCTCCACGAGCCACTCCCAGCGAACAGTATTCTTCCTTCCAAGCACCGCACGCGCCAGCCCGGCGACGATCGCGGGCTCGCTCCGCAGATCCTTCGAGGCCGGACTGAGCCTCCCCCGTGAACGGTGAACGATGCGCATCGAATTCTCGACGCTGACGAACTGGGGACCGCTCTTCTGGACGTCTTTCTCGGTTCTCCCCAGGCAAGGAAGGATAATCGCCTCCTCACCCGTCACAAGATGAGAACGGTTGAGCTTTGTCGAGATCTGGACGGTGAGGCGGCAGTTGCCGAGTGCCCGGGCGGTATAGGGCGAGTCGGGCGCCGCCACGGCGAAGTTCCCCCCCATCGCGATAAAGACCTTGGCCCCTCCCTCGTGCATCGCACGGATGGCGCCGACCGTGTCGAGACCGTGCCGAGCGGAAGGCTCGAAACCAAACTCGGCTCCGAGGGCCTCGAGAAACGCCGGCTCCGGCTTTTCCCAGATCCCCATGGTGCGGTCGCCCTGCACGTTGCTGTGCCCCCGAACAGGACATACCCCCGCGCCCGGTTTCCCGATGTTGCCGCGAAGGAGAAGGAGATTGACGATTTCCTGGATGTTTGCGACGGCAAACTTGTGCTGGGTAAGGCCCATGGCCCAGCAGACAATCACACGATCGGCTTCGGCGTAAATTTTCGCGGCGCGCCGAACGTCCTGGCGAGAGATCCCACTCTGATCGACGAGATCCCCGATATCGATTCTCCGGAGCGCCTCCGCAAATGCCGCGAACCCGTCGGTATAATCCGCGATGAAGGGTTTGTCGAGAATGCGCCCCGGGCGCTTCTCTTCCAGGGCAAGGAGTTCCTTCATGATTCCCTTGAGAACCGCCACATCGCCGCCCACCCGTACCTGAAGAAAGAGATCCGAGATGGAGGTTCCCATGCCCAGAAAGCCCGATACTTCTTTCGGATGGGCGAATCGGACCAGCGCCAGCTCCTTTAGCGGATTTATGCTCACGATGCGGCAGCCCCGCCGGTTTGCCTTCTGCAGGGTGGTGAGCATGCGTGGATGGTTGGTGCCAGGGTTCTGGCCGATGATGAAGATGGCGTCGGCAAGATCGAAGTCCTCGAGGCTCACGGTTCCTTTCCCGACGCCGATGGCTTCCGTGAGGGCGGTTCCGCTCGATTCGTGACACATGTTCGAGCAATCGGGGAGGTTGTTGGTGCCGAACTGGCGCACAAAGAGTTGGTAGAGGAAAGCGGCTTCGTTGCTTGTGCGTCCCGAGGTGTAGAAGACGGCTTCGTGGGGGGAGTCAAGGCTGCGCAGTACCTCCGCGATGCGCGCAAAGGCCTTTTGCCATGAGATCGGCTCGTAACGATCGCTTCCGGGTTTTTTTATTGCCGGGTTCGTCAGGCGGCCCTGCTGCTCGAGCCAGTAGTCGGATTTCCGGAGAAGCTCCGTGATGGACCATCCGGAAAATAAATCCGGTCCTACCCTTCGCCGTGTGGCCTCGTGGGCGACGTGCTTGGCGCCGTTCTCGCAGAAATCCAGCGGGATCCGATTGGACGGCTCCGGCCAGGCACATCCGGGGCAGTCAAAGCCCTCGCCCTGGTTCACGATCCGCAGGGTCTGAGCGGCCCGGAGGACCCCCATCTGCCGGGAAGCGTGCCGGACACCGCTTGCCACGGCGTCCGCACCGCCGGCCGGCTTCTCGTAGCCGGTGACCTTCACCCGGGGAGGGGTCTGATCATCATGGGAGGCGCCGCTCATTGTCTTACGCGCTCCGAGCGCCCGTAGACGTTCATTTTCTTCCCCCTCAGAAAGCCCACGAGCGCCATGCCCGCGTCGGTGGCAAGCTTTACCGCGAGTGAGGTGGGCGCGGATACGGCCGCAACGACGGGAATGCGCGCGGCGAGGGCTTTCTGGACGATCTCGAAAGAGATTCTTCCGGAGAGCATAAGCGTATGGTGCGCGAGGGGAATGCGTCCCTCACGCAGCGCCCAGCCGATGACCTTGTCGACCGCGTTGTGGCGCCCCACGTCCTCGCGAGCAACCAGAAGAGTGCCCTGGTCATCGAATATTCCGGCGCCGTGAAGGCCTCCGGTCTGGGAGAAGATCGTCTGAGCGGACTTCAAACGGTCCGGAAGCGAGTAGAAATAGTCGGCCTTGAAAAAGCAAGGATCATCAAGAAGGGGCGCCGTCTTAAGGACGCTTTCAATCGACGTCTTGCCGCAGATGCCACAACTCGAACTTGTAAACAGGTTGCGGCGGAGCGCTTCCGGATCAACCTTGACGTCTGGACGAACAGTTACACGAACGATGTTGTCTTCCGCTTCCGGGCGGGAAACGATCGTGCAGTGCCTGACAGACGACACGTCGGCCATGGATGCCACGATCGCTTCGCCGAGCAGGAAACCCAGCGCCAGTTCCTCATCATGGCCGGGCGTTCGCATGACAACCGCGAGGGGGGAGGCGCCGATCTGGATCTCCAGCGGTTCCTCGTGTGCAACGGCATCATTGAAGGTGAGGGGTGATCGCGCATCGTACCGCGCGATGGAAACCCGGCGCGCGCCATCAAGACCTGCGTGTTCCCGGGGTTGCAAACCCTCGACGTATCGTGGCTGTGGCTTCATGGGGGTAGAATCGCCCATCGAAGGCCGAATGACAACAACCGCTACTCCCGGTCGGCGGGAGCCACGCGGAAACAGTCGGTGGGCTGCTACCCTTATCCCCGCGTCCCAACCGGCGATCGTCGTGTCAGGGAGCTGCGAGGGGAGAGGCGCACCGGCGGTGCGACATGATAATTCCGTGAACCGGCTGTACAATTGCCCCCGAAGCGGCCGATAAGATACCGAGGGGTGACGAATCGATGGAAAAGAAGCTGGAAGGGAAGGGCTCCACGCCGCGAATTGCCCTCGTTCTCTCAGGGGGGGGTGCGCGGGGCGCCTATGAGGCCGGCGTGCTTTCCTATCTTCTTGACGAGTTTCCCCGCAAACTCGGTCGGCCCGTCTGTTTCGACATTATCACCGGTACGAGCGTTGGCGCCATCCATGCATGCTACATGGCGGGAAGCATGGGCCGGGAGGATGAGGGAGAGCGGCTGATCAAGGTATGGGAATCCCTCACCCTCGAAACCGCCTTTGACATCGGTCCGAGCGATATCTTCCGTATTCCGATGCGCGTTCTCGGGCTTATGGGGGGCGGCGACTTCTCAAAGTTCTTCAAGGATGCCACCCCGAGCCGCTTGCCCGGGATACTGGATACGGCAGGGCTCGAATCCGTCGTGATCAAGGCGGTCGACTGGAAACGGTTGCGCGAAAACGTCGACTCGGGAAGCATCAAAGCGCTCGCGATTACCGCCACCGAGATAGCCACCGGACGGGCCGTGGTTTTCGTCGACACGCCTGGCGGCAAGGTTTTCCGATGGGCGACGGATCGCACCGTCATTGCAAGGCCCGCCCGTATCACGCCTACCCACGCGCTGGCGTCCGCGTCACTCCCGATTGTTTTTCCCGCGGTCCGCATAAAGCAGGCTTTCTACTGTGACGGCGGACTGCGCGTAAACACGCCGCTTGCGCCCGCTCTCAGGCTCGGCGCCGACCGCGTTCTCATCATCGGGCTCCGGCGGAAGGTCACTCCGGAGGAGGAAGACAAACAAGCCCGACGGCGTGAGACGGCCTACACGAGCCCGGCCTATCTCGCGGGGAAGGCGCTGAACGCCCTGATGCTCGATCGAGTAGAGTATGACCTCGATCGGATGCGCCTTTTCAACGCCATCCTTGAAGACGGTATCAAGGCCTACGGTGATGATTTTGTCGACACGATCAATGAAACGATCGTTGCTCACCGGACAACCCCCTACCGGATCGTGAGAGATCTCTTCCTTCGCCCGTCGGAGGATCTGGGAATGATGGCGGCCGATTGTCTGCGCCACAAGCCGCGCGAGCCCGGTATGCGGGGGTGGCTCAGCCGGCGCATGGCGAGCTTTGCGGCAAAGGGAGTCCCCGGTGAAGCCGATCTGCTCTCCTACCTCTTCTTCGATAGTTGTTTCACCAAGCATCTTGTTGAGCTTGGACGCAAGGATGCTGAAGATGCAAAGGACGATCTCCTCGCTTTTTTTTCGGAGGGAATGCCTGACGGATCGAGGGTGAGCTGAACCTTTGAGAGAATTGAAGTAGCCGTTCTGTCACGCCTTGTTGAGAAACGGAAAGCTGTTCGCGGGAAGATCCCTCCCTCCACGCCCATTCATTTTCTGTCCCTTGCACCTGGCTGGTTCCGGGCCGCAGGCACTTGATCTTTTGAGGGTCCGGCCCGTAAATTGAGCGCATAGGCGGATACCAGTGAGAGGAGAATGGGGATGAGCGTGGATTCGAAGGCTTTTCTCGAGCGGTGGCACAAGATTGTCGCTACGCGTGATGCCGAGGGTCTTGCGGCGGTGCTGGCGGAGGATGTAACCCTGGGCGCTCCGCCCTACTGGGCGAAGCTGGAAACGAAAGAGGTCGTCCTCCGGCTTTTGAAGATCATTATCAATACCATCGATGGGTTCACTTACCACCGTGAATGGATCAACGGTCCCGAGCTGGCGCTCGAATTTAGGGGATCGGTCGATGGCCTCGGGCTTCAGGGCATCGATCTCATCACCCTGAACGACGAGGGAAAGATCCAGAACATCGACGTCATGGTTCGGCCGATGAACACGCTTGCGAAGCTGGCGGGTATCGTTCGTGAAAAAGTGATGGCTGCGACGTGATCGAGGAGGCGTCGGCATGAGGCTGAGACAGGTGGTGCTTGCCGCACGAGATCTTGCGCCGGTGGAGGAAGCGTTATGCGGCGTGCTGGGTGTCGAAGTTTGCTACCGCGATCCCAACGTCGACGTCTTTGGCCTGAAGAACGCCATCATGCCGATCGGCGACGTTTTCCTGGAAGTGGTCTGCCCCGTCAGGGACGACGCATCGGCCGCCCGCTACATCGAGCGGAAGGGGGGAGACTGTGGTTATATGGTCATCATCCAGTGCGATGATCTCGAGAGTGACCGAAAGCGCGTGATGGAGCAGGGTATCCGCGTGGTCTGGAGCATCGATCTGCCGGAAATATCCGCGACACATCTCCATCCGCGCGACGTCGGCGGCGCGATCCTGTCCCTCGACGCCGCCCGCCCACCGGAGAGCTGGCTTTGGGCCGGGCCGGAGTGGCGCGGGTCGATTCGAACCTCGGCCACAAGGTCGCTTGCCGGGATCGCCATCCAGGCGGCGCGGCCCGAAGGGCTTGCCGACAAGTGGTCCCGCGTTCTCGATCGCCCGGTCGGCCGATCGCCGGAGGGGTTGCTGAGATTGAGTTTTGACCAGGGCTTCATCGATTTCGAGAAAGAAACGGACGGGCGTGGGGAGGGTCTTTCGGGCATCGCGCTCGACGTCGTGGACCGGGAGCGCTTCATCGCGGAGGCTGGGGCGCGGGGTCTCCCGATAATCGACAACGCGGTTGTTATTTGCGGAACCCGCATCCGCTGCGTGTAAGCGCGCCGGAGGTCGTGGCGCGGGCACACGCTTTTGGACTTACTTCTCAATGCGATAGAAAAAAGGAGCCATCATGGCGAAGGAACTGGAGGGCCGCGTTGCCGCCATCACCGGCGCATCATCGGGAATTGGAGAAGCGACCGCCGAAGCTCTGGCCGAAGCGGGCGCGGCGGTCTCGCTCGGAGCGCGGCGCGGAGATCGTCTCGAAAAACTGGCGGAAAAGATCACCTCGAAAGGGGGCCGCGCGCTGGCCGTTCCCGTCGACATCACCCAGGAGAGCGAAGCCCTGGGGTTCATCGAGCGAACACAAAAGGAGCTGGGCCGTCTCGATATTCTCGTCAACAATGCGGGCGTCATGCTGCTCGGCCCGGTGATCGGCGGCGACACGAACGAGTGGCGCCGTATGGTCGAGGTGAACATCCTGGGACTTCTCTACTGCACCCACGCGGCGCTCCCCCTCATGCTGGAGCAGGGCGGTGGGCACATTGTGAACGTCTCCTCCGTGGCGGGACGGCAGGCTGCCCAGGGCGCCGCGGTCTACAACTTCACGAAGTTCGGGGTGTGCGGATTCTCGGAGGCGCTCCGGCAGGAGATGAGCCGGGGGAAGGTGCGGGTGACGATCATCGAGCCCGGCTTTGTCGACACCGAGCTTCAGGGTCACAGCTCGCATCCCATGATCGCACCGGCAGTTGAAAAGATGAAGGCAGAGATCGTTGAGATTTTGAAATCGGAAGACATCGCGCGCTGAATTCTCTACGCGGTATAGCAGCCGGAACACGTGAGCGTGAACGAGGTGCTGATTAGGCCGACCGGACAGCG
>CBDUXZ010000019.1:0-12957 GCA_965371325.1 uncultured bacterium
GGCGTCGGGGAAGGAGGGGGAGGCGTATCGGAGTCCAAGGACGACTCGGGCCGGTGCGAGGATTTTGGCCCTCGCACCGACCCGGGCATGCCGCCTGCCTCCTGCGCTTCCCCCCCAGAATGCCCACGAGGTTTGGGCGGCAAATCTTATAAGCGTTTCTGACTAGACTTTTGAGCCCTCCACAATTTCCCACCGGCTGCCACGGAGACCCACCCTAAAGGTCCCGTATTTGCCTGTCAAGCACAAACTAGATGTTTTTTTTATAATTCCTTTTTCTGCGTCCAGCCTGGGGATTCATAGGTTCGGGGGGGCGAGGCCGGAATATTTGAGACGCGCCGGGGGTCCGTTGCCCCGCGGGGAGACAGGCGCCGGCGGCAGGCCTGGGGCGGGTTAAGTCCTTGTAATTACAGCTAGTTAGAGTGGTTTGTCTCCCCGGTGGGGAGGGGTGGCAGAGCGGGCGGGGCGCGTTACACCACGGGATAGGCGATCACCGTGTTTCGCCCCCGGGATTTGGCTTCGAAGAGCGCCTGATCCGCCATCTTGATCAAATCTTCAGGGCGCTCGGAACTCTGGGGAAGCCTCGCGGCCGTACCGAGGGAAAGGGTCAGCGACGCGGGCGTGCCCAGGGCCGTGAAAGGATATTTCTCCACAGATCTGCGTAACCTTTCGCCCACCTCGATGGCTTCGCGCAGCCCCGTGTCGGGCAGAATGATCGCGAACTCATCTCCGCCGTAGCGGGCGGGCACGTCAACTTCACGAAGAGAATCTCTCACCACCCGCGCGATCCGTTGTAACACATCGTCTCCGGCCTGATGACCGAATGCGTCGTTGATCCGTTTGAAGTCATCCACGTCAATCATCAGGAGTGAAAGCGTCTGCCCGAATCGATCGGAGCGCTTGAACTCCTCCTTGATGCGTTCCTGAAAAAATCGGTGATTATAAAGTTGCGTCAAACCGTCCGTGCGCGAGAGTCGCTCTGTCGTTTCGTACAACCGCGCGTTCTCTATGGCGATCCCCGCCTGGCTGGACAGGAGACGGATTGTGTTGAGTTCATCGAGATCGAGTGATCTTCCCGGGGGTGGAAGCTCGGCGACCAGAAGGCCAAGGAGTCGGGCTTTGGTTCCGATGGGCATGTAGATCACCTGCCCCTCCTGCACAGGTCCCGGCTGTTCCATTCGTGAGCGGAGCGCGTTTCGGCGCTCGGGCTCATTCGCGCCTCCTCCCACGGTTTCGGGAATGCGTCTCACAGACCTGAGCTCGCCCTCCTGAGAGAGTAAAAGCAACTCCACGCGTTCCATTCCAAAGGAGCTGCTCAAGCCCTGGACGATCGTTTCGGCTACCCTTTCGGTGGAGAGCGTATCGGCGAGGGGACGGCCGATTTCATAGAGAGTATTGAGGTTGGTGTTGGCCCTTCGGAGAGCATCTTCGCGTGATCGCAGCTTCGAGGTGAGGTAGGCGCTCGAATAGAGGACCGGAACGAGAAAAGCGAGAAGCGACCCGATTGCGATCCCCCGGTAGCGGGAATCATCCGCGGGATCACCGACATAGTCCGCTGGAGCTTCGAGGGGTTGAGGGGCCGGGAGCCGGAACACCTCCGGAATGGCCATTGCCGAGAGGCAAAACCCGGATAGGAGAAGCAGCACCGCACCAAAGCGCGCGTCGATGTGCGCGGTGGCTCCGACCACGATTATGAAGTAGAGAGGGAGAAGAACCGAGCTTACCCCTCCGGTTTCCCGGACGAGCAGTGTGCAGACTGCCACATCGAGCACGCCCGAAATCCAGGAGACGGCGCTGGTTCGCCAATTGCGTCTATAAGTCGCGGACGCAAAACGATTCCAGAGGAAAAGCATCCCGGCCGCGGTCAGGAACGTCGGCGTGAAGGATATGAAGCCCATCTGGAGTAGAAGAATGTAGAGGGCCGTGGCGACGACCAACAGGAGATCGCGGAACTGCACGCTCGTTTCGAGCTTTTGCAGGCGTTCATGCCACGGCGTTGCAAATGGTCCGGGAGAATCCATGCCGGTCAGCGTTACCTCCTAATCGAGGGATTTCCAGTAGGTGCGTTGCGTTCGCCGGACATAATCGCAAAGCTCCATGCCGGGCGGTGTTTCAGAAACAGCCGGCGTGTCTTTCGCGGTCCGCACTTCCCGATCTCCAAGGAGGACTTCCATCACCGCCTCGATCGATTCTGCGAGCCCCTCTTCCGAGTAGCCCCCCTCGAGCGCCAGAACGAGCTTCCCCTCCGCGCTCCCGGCGGCTGCCTCCTTCACAAGTCGCGCAAGCTCGCCAAAGCCCTCTGTAGTCACCTGCATCCCGCCCAGGGGATCGAGCCGATGCGCGTCGAATCCCGCAGAAACCAGAACAAGCTCCGGTTCGTACGCATCGACGACGGGAAGCAGAAGTCGGCGGAACGCCGCGACGATCTCTCCGTCACCCATGCCGCCCCGCAACGGTACGTTGATGGTGTAGCCCCGGCCCTCACCCTCACCTACCTCGTCAACCGCCCCCGTCCCGGGGTAAAAAGGATAGCGGTGGCTGGAGAAGTAAAGCGTTTCAGGGGAGGTGTAGAAGCTTGCCTGGGTCCCGTTTCCGTGGTGGACGTCCCAATCAATTGCGAGAACGCGCGAAAGGCCATGTTTCTTCTTTGCGTAGGCCGCCGCAATGGCGAGGTTGTTGAAGAGGCAGAACCCCATGGCGCGCGCCGCCTCCGCGTGATGCCCCGGAGGTCTTACAAGGGCAAATCCGTTGTCGAGATCACCCGACTGTACCTTGTCCACGAGCGCAAGAACGCCGCCGGCGGCCAGGGCGGCAATCTCGTAACTTCTCGCGCAGGCATACGTGTCGGGATCAATCTGCGTTGATTCTCGCGAGGATGTTCTTTCGATGCGCTCGATCAGTTGTTCTTCATGATTAAGAAGAATCTCCTCAGGTGTTGCCGCACGAGGAGGAGTAACAACGCTCCTGTTGAGAATTCCCGATTGCCGCAGGCGGACGTGGACCGCCTCGAGCCGTTCCGGGTTCTCCGGATGCGCATAGGGCGGCCTGTGCTCCAGATACCTGGGATCGAGGACAACCCCCGTGCGGCCCATGGATGATCCCCCCCCGCCTGCGCAGGGGGGGGATCCCGGCGCGTTGGGACATTTTCTTCTAACTTATCCTAATCGATGAGCGGGCGGGAAGAAAGCGCTACGTTGACACCCTCCCGGGACCGTTCCTATCATCTACTCCCTTGGTCGATTGAAGGAGGTGCGCTTGGGAAAGGATCCACGCGCTACCCTCGATGCGCGGCTTACATCGCTCGAGGGGCGAGTGACAGGCATGGTCGAGGAGCGCCGGAAGCGCGTCCGGGCAAAGCTGCGCGACGGGGGCGCCGGAAGCCCAGGGACGAAACGCCTAGAGAAGACGCGGGGCCGCCTGGTGCAGGAGCTTGACTCCCTCCAGTCGCGAATCGAATCAATGGAGGAGAAAGCCAGCGAGCAGGGCCTACGCTCCGGGAATCGCGGGTTCCGTCTTTCGAGTCTGCAGGAGCTGGTAAAGCAGGCCCGGCGTCTTACGGGAACCGAGGGTATTGACGATTTCGGGCTGGACCGGACCTTCTCCGAAACCCTCGAGCCAATCCTCGATTTTCTCTATGACCGTTACTTCCGGGTCGAGGCGAAAGGCGCCCGCGCGTCCGTGCCGCCCGAGGGGCCGGCGATCCTCGTTGCGAACCGCGGCGGCCCGATTGCTTACGATGCGCTCATGATCGCGGAGGCGGTACGGAAAGGCCATCCCGCGAGACGGCTGAGGTTTCAGGTCGATCCGTTTCTGGGCTCGGCGCCGGGCGTGGGCACGCTCTTCACCCGCGTGGGCGGCGTAAAGGACGTCCGGGGGAATGCCGAGCGATTGATCGAGGAGGGGCAGCTCTTTCTCTTCTTTCCGGAGGGCTTCCAGGCTGCCTCGAAGACGATTGCCGAGCGCTATCGTCTGCGGGAGATGGCCAACGAGTTCGCCGAGGTTGCCCTCCGCCTCGGGGTACCCGTCGTTCCCGTCGCGTTATTGGGATCGGAAGAAGCGCAGCCTGTTGTTGCCGGGTTGCCTCTCGCCGCGAAGATCCTCGGGTGGCCCTGCTTTCCGATCTCTGCGACCGGCCCGCTTCCGCTTCCCGTGAAGTTCCGTATCAGGTTCGGCAAGCCCATCAGGGTCGGCAGGGCAGATACGCGCGCGCGTCTCAAGACACGCTCTGCCGCGCTCGGGAAGAGGACGAAAGGGGCAATCGAGGCGCTGCTCCATGATCTCCTCTCCGCCCGCGCCTCACTCTTCCTGGGCTGATGCGTTGAGCGCCCTCTCCAGCTCTCCCGCCAAATCCGCTCTTCTTCTCCTCGGTCTCTGCGCGGCCATTTATCTGACGGCCCTGGGCGCATCAGGCATTCATCGCGCCCAGGAGGCGAGGGTGGCGGAAGTGGCCCGGGAGATGCAGTCATCCGGAGAGTGGGTCGTCCCGCATCTAAACGGGCGCGTGCGGCTGAACAAGCCGCCGCTCCCTTACTGGGCAGTCCTGGGCAGTTACACCGTCTTCGGAGCCGTGACCGAACTCACCGCCCGCATCCCCGTGGCACTCGCCGCAATCGCGGGCGTTCTCCTCACCGCAGCCCTGGCCCGCCGGCTCTACGGACCCGGGGCCGCTCTCCTCGCTGGTGCCGTCCTGGCCACAACGCAGCTCTACATCGTTCAGGGCCGACGGGCGGAGAGCGACGTGCCGATGACGCTCTTCGTGATCCTCTCCCTGTACGCGCTGGAGCGGGGGTTTCGTGAAGGGCGCCGGGCATGGAAGCCGCTCTTCTTTGTCGCCATGGGACTCGCCTTCATGGCGAAGGGCGTTCCGGGAATCGCGGTGCCCTTGCTTGCGGCCCTCGTCTGGCTCTTCCTGGAATCGCGAATCCGTGAGGCGCTGCGGCCTTCATTCTTATCGGGACTGGGGCTCGCGCTTCTCATCATTGCCCCCTGGTACCTGATCATCTGGTACGGGTTTCCCGAGGCGATGGAGGTCTTCCGCTCCGAAACGGTTGCACGACTCGGACAGGACGCGCCGCACGCGAATCCCTTCTACTACTACTTCTTGCGATCTCCCCTGCACCTTCTCCCCTGGATCCTGCTCCTCCCGGTGGCCTGGGCGGGCCTCCGATCGGATCGCGAGGCGCGCGAGGCGTCGCGCCTTCCCGTGGCGTGGTTCGTGGGTGGCCTCTGCTTCCTCACGCTGCTGCAGGGGAAGCAACCTCATTATCTCGTTCCGCTTGTGCCGCCCTTTGCCATTCTGATGGGAGGGGGCCTCGATCGCGCGCTCGCGTCGGCCCGGCCTGCGTGGGTCACGAGACGATTCCTGGCGCTCTTCACCGCCGTGACGGCCCTGGCGGCTATCCTTTTCGTCGCGCTTATCGAGCCTCGTGTTTTTGCGCGCAAATCGCCCCGGGAGGCGTGCACGCAGGTAGCGGAACGGGTCGTGAACCGACCGCTCATCCTCTATCGCTTCAACAGTTCGGCTTGCGTCTTTTACCTGCGGCGAACCGCACCGGTTGCGGAAGACGCGGAACATCTCGGGGAAATGCTGAAGGCGGAGCCGGGCGCATACATCCTCTCCCGGGAGGATCAGGCGAATGCCAGGGCGCTCCGGGGGCGCACGATCCTGTGGCGGAGCGAGGGCTACAAGCGCAACCTGGTTCTGCTCGGGCCGCGGGGGTAGGGGGCAAGGTTGCTTTGTCACGGCGAATAATGGGCGCGCGGGGGTCCGAAGGCCCTGTCGTTTGACAGCCGCGGGCTTTTACCTTAATTTGCCAGTGAGCCTAAAACTTCAATAAATTTCAGGGTCTAGGGCGGTTTCGGCACGCATCGCGCGCGGCGCTGGTGTCACTTTTCACCGGCCGTGTGTTGCCGGCGCTCGCCCCGTGACGGCGTCTGGAGCGTGAGTCATGGCCCAGAAGAAAAATCCCCGAAGCGGCAAGCGAGGCGGACGATCCGGCGGCGCGAAGGGCGAGAGCAGCGTGGCCATCACGGGCGCCTCGGGCTTCATCGGCGCGCGTCTGCTCGAACGACTTCTTGAAAGCGATGCCGATCGCACGATTCTGGTGATGGACATCCAGAAGCCGTCCCTGGATGACAAGCGAATCAGATTTCACCGGGTGGATTTGACGGAGCCCACGGCGGACGCCACGATTGCAGGCATCCTGAAGCGGGAACAGTGTGAAACCGTCGTCCACGCGGCTTTCCTCTCGAGCCCGTCGCATCACAACGACTTTGCGCATGAGCTTCAGGTCATCGGCACCATGCACGTGCTGCACGCGGTGGCGGAAGCAAAGGTGCGGAAGCTCGTTCTTGCCGGGACAACCATGTCCTACGGCGCGCACCACACGAATCCGAATTTTCTGACCGAGGAGCATTCTCTGCGCGCCGATCCACGGGCGCCATCCCTCGCCGATCGGGTGGAGGCGGAGAAGGAGGTCGCCCGCTTCGCGCGCAAGAACCCGGATACGATCGTGACGGTGCTGAGAACCTGCTGGATCATGGGGCCCACGGTCAGCAATTTCGTCACAAGGTTCTTCAGCAGATCGGTCATGCCAACGCTGCTCGGCTTTGACCCACTCCTTCAATTCGTGCATGAAGACGACGCTGCTGAGGCATTCGAGCGGGCCGTGCAACACGACTTCGCCGGGGTTTACAACATCGTGGGGAGCGGCGTGCTTCCCCTGTCGACCCTGCTGAAGCTCGGGGGAAAGCCCCACCTCCCCATCCTGCATGTTGCGGCCTATCCCCTCGCGGATGCTCTCTGGATGGCGCAGCTGACCGAAGCCCCCGCCCCATACCTGGACTACCTCCGATTTCTGTGGGTTGCAGACGGGGACAAGGCGCGGATAGAGATGGGATTCGAGCCGAAGTACTCGACAAAGGAGGCCTGGATGGCCTTCGTCGGGAGCCGTCGGCTGCGCAAGTACCAGAACCGCTGACGGGTTTGGGGGGGCCCGGGCCACCGTCCGAGGGGACCCATGGGGCGCCGGATTGCCTTCATCAACGAGAAGGGGGGGAGCTGCAAGACCACGCTGGCCGTGAACCTTGGAGCTTTCTACGCGCACTACCGGAAGAAGCGCGTGCTCATCGTTGACATGGATCCGCAAGGGCAGGTGGGCAAGGCCCTGGGTTTCGAGGTGAAGGGACTTGATGACACGATCCTGAACCTTCTCGAGGATCCCGGGCGGCCGCCGCAGGATCTCATCCGCTCATCGCGTGTTACGGGCCTCGACATCATTCCCTCCAACAAACGGCTGGCCGACTACGCTTCATCGGCGGGCTCCCTGCCCGATCATCCGCATCGTCTGGTGCGCGGGCTGGAGTCTGTTGAAGGGTACGATTACCTCTTCTTTGACTCGCCGCCCTCGCTGGGGGTGAGCATCCTCAATATCATGCTCGCCACGGAGGAGGTCGTGATCCCGGTCTCCCTTACCTACTTTGCGCTGGACGGGTGCGCGGAGGTTCTCGACACCGTGGGGCGCGTTCGCGAGGATTTCCACCACGAGAAACTGCGCATCAGCCTCGTGATTCCGACCCTTTACCGGCGCACACGGCTGGCCAATGCGATCCTGGGGCGCTTACGTGAGCATTTCCCCGACAATCTGGCGAGGACCGTCATAGGCTATGATGTGAAGGTGGACGAGGCACAGAGCCACGGGCAGACAATCTGGGAGTACGCACCGACGGGCCGGGGCGCGGAGATGTTCGCGCGACTGGCTATGGAGCTGGAACAATGCCCGGAAACCCGCTAGGTACCGATCCCCTGTCAGGCCTTGGAACGCCCGGTGAACGATCGCGCAATGAGCGGATGGGCAAGATCAGAACGCTTCCGCGACGAGAGCCCGAATCGCCCCCCGGGACGGGGACCGGTGGGAAGGAGAGCGCGGGGCGTGGCGGTGGCGGAAGCTCGTCTCTCGATGCGCTCGAACGCCGTCTGGCGGCGATTGAGAAGAAGCTCGACAAAGATCTCCGGGAACTCGGCGAGAGAGTAGGGTCGAGCAAAGAGAAGGGTCCCGATCGTGCCGGGATGCTGAATGCCCTGCGGGATCTCGACGCGCGCGTGGCGTCGCTCGCCAGCGCCACTTCCCGTTTCTCCGGTAAAAGGCTCGGCGGTTTGTTCCGCGGTGCGCGCAACGTCACCAAACTTGCCGCGGAACTGGTCACGCCCGACTACTATACGCGCAAGCTCGGGGAATTCGGGTTGCGAGACCGGTCTGTTCGGGTGGACGAGTTCGGAATGGACTCGGTTTACCGCTCGAGTATCCGTCCGGTTATGGAGTTTCTGTTCAGACGGTGGTGGCGCGTCCGCATTGAAGGGATCTCGAACGTTCCCCAGCGGGGCGCGGCGCTCCTTGTCGGGAACCACGCCGGCGTCATCCCCTATGATGCGGCCATGGTGGCCTTCGGGATTGAGAACCGTCACCCGGCCAAACGGCGTGTGCGATTCCTTATAGAAGACTGGTTTGCCACACTTCCCTTCGCGAGTCCGCTCATTACCCGGACGGGTGCGGTTCGGGCCCACAGGGAGAACGCGGAGCGCCTTCTGAAGACAGGCCATCTCGTGGGCGCGTTCCCGGAGGGGACAAAGGGGTCGCTCAAGTTCTACAAGGATCGATACAAGGTGCAACGGTTCGGGAGGGGCGGCTCCGTCCGGCTCGCCATGCGAACGGGGGTGCCCATTATCCCGTTCGCCGTCGTTGGATCGGAAGAGATCTATCCGGTCATGGCCAAGGCCAACTGGCTCGCCAGAGCGGTTGGTCTGGATGAGTTGCCCATCTCGGTGAACGCTCTCCTGGGTCCTTTCGGGGCGATCCCCTTCCCTTCGAAGTGGATCATCCGTATTGGCAAGCCGATCCCGATGGCGAAGTACGGGGCCGGGAAGTCGGAAAACGATATCCTTGTGAACAAGCTCACAAACGATCTGCGCAGGGAGGTTCAGACGATGGTCGATAATCTGCTGGAGAAACGCGCAAGCGTCTGGCGAGGCTGAGATGGGGGAGTCAGTCGATGGCTAAATCCGTGCTCGGCTCGGATCCGCTCGCCCGGGTTAAATCCCGTTCCCCCCGGCTCCTGGAAGAAGTCTCGGGAGGGCGTCCGGATGATTCCGCGACAGCGCGCGCCGGAATGCCGCCGGAGATACTGAAGCGGGCGATCGAGCAGCGGATTGCCGCCTTTGAGAGGCGGCTCAAGACGAAACTCAGCCGTTTCGATGCGCAGATGGAGAAGCAATTCGTCCCGCGGCCGAGCCTTGATCCCACGCTGGAGCGCCGGCTGGGAGAAGCGCTACATCGGGTTGAAGAGCGTGTTCAGCGTCTCTCCTCACTGGTGGGCGAACTGGAGGAAGAAGAGCGTCAAGGTATTCTCGAGTCCATCATCGCCCTCGGCGACGCCTTCGAGAAAGCGTTCCAGCTCGACACCTACCGGCACTACCTGAACAACTTCGGGATGCGGAATCGCAGGTTCGAGGTCGATGAGTTCGGTATGGAAGCGGATGCACGGGAATCGGTTCTCCCCGTCCTCGATTTCCTCTTTCACAAGTGGTGGCGCGTAGAGGTGGAGGGGATGGAAAACATTCCCGACGAAGGCCCGGGACTGATCGTTGCGAACCATTCGGGCGTCCTTCCCTACGACGGCGCGATGATCTCGTACGCAATCGAGCATTTGCATCCGGCCCAGCGCAGGGCCCGTTTTCTCGCCGAAGACTGGGTTGCGACGCTTCCCTTCGCGTCCAGCCTCATCACCCGGCTCGGGGGGGTGCGGGGCAGCCGGGAGAACGCCGAGCGATTGCTGCTTCGCGGAGATCTCGTGGCCGTGTTTCCTGAGGGCGTGAAGGGCGTCGGGAAGTACTATCACGAGCGCTACCGCCTGCAGCGCTTCGGGCGCGGAGGGTTCGTTCGAGTTTGCCTCGACACGGGCGCGCCGATCATCCCCGTCGCCGTTCTGGGCGCCGAGGATATTCATCCCGTGCTGTTCAAGGTGAAATGGGCGGCCGATCTCCTGGGACTTCCCTTCTTCCCGGTGAGCCCGACCTTCCCGTTTCTCGGCCCTGTGGGGCTTGTGCCGCTCCCTTCCAAGTGGACGATCGTCTTCGGCGAGCCCATCTCCATGACGCCTTATCAGGCCTCCCACGCTTCGAGCGATTTCCTGATCAGCCAGTTGAAGGAGAAGGTCCGCAGCACGATTCAGCAGATGGTCAACGAACGGCTCGCCGAGCGGCGCTCGGCCTGGCTCGGATAGCGTCCCGCCGCGAACGAGAAGGTTTGACCGCCGAAGCCCCCTTCGATCGAAACTGAGAGACTTTTGCTTCCGGCCGGCGCGTCAGCGGGTCTCCCTGCGGGCGGCGGCGATGCTCGCCGCCATCTCGGGAGGGGCCTCCTCGCCATCGACGTCCAGGGTTTCGAGAAATCGCGCGATCATCATGTAATAGCCGATGGTGATTATCAGTTCGGCAATTTCCTGCGAGGAAAACGCCGCCTGCGCCTCACTGAACGTTGCATCGGAAACGCGAACCTCTCGAACACATTCTTCCGTGAATTTCACCACCAGTTTCGCCTGGGGATCGAGGGCGCCCGGGTCGCCGCTTTTGACGGCGGAAATTTCCTCATCTGTTACGCCGACGGCCTTTCCAATCGCAACGTGTTGCGTCCATTCGTAATCGGCGTGGGAGAGGGTTGCAACTCTCAGAATTACGATCTCCCGGAGGCGGGCATCCAGCTTCTGCATGCCGAGCACCGCGGCCCCAAGCTTGACGAAGGGGGGCATACAGGTCGGTGCCTGGAGCATCATGCGCATGACGTTCAGCTTGGCCGGAAGTCTCTCGTAGAGCTCCCGCGCCGTATCGGGGGCCTGTGCGGGATCGGGGTAAGGTAGTCGAGCCAATGGGATCTCCTTCTTTGAGTATGGGAAGACGCGTGCGCGATGCGATCTGGATTCCTGGTTCTGAGGAGGAAAATCTGAGAGGTCAGCTCCGTTCCAGGGACTCCAGCTTTTTGGTGAGGCGTGTGATGGTTTTCTCGAGGCGCTCGAACTCGGCGCGATCAGGAATGTTCAAACGGCGGAGCGCGGCCCGGATGCTCGAATCGATCACGTCATCCCACCCCTCGGGGACGCGCTTGAAGGCCTCGGCGAGTTTTTCCCGAAGTTTCTGAGCGTCGGCCGAGCTGAGATCTCCCTGCTCCCGCGCCCGGCGGACGAACTCTTCCAGCTCATCCTTTCCGATCGCAGCAGCCCCTACGCTGGCCAGCACGATCCTGCGCAGCAGATCGCTAATCCCCTCGTTCTTGCTCTTCTCTCCCTGCGTCACGAATGAGCCCCCGCCGATTTTGCCGATTTCTTCCCGGTGCGGCGCTTTACCTCGAGGCGATCCACGGCGTCGGCGAGGCGATCGATGCTGATCCGCAATCTATCCAGGTCGTCCTGCGCGGGAATGTCGAAGCGTTTCGAGATCTGCCGAATCCGGTGATCAATCCGCCCCTCAATCTCGGATTGTCCCTCCTTGACCCAGTCCGCGAGGCGTCTGACGAGCTTGTCTCCCTCGTCGGCCTCCATCTCTCCGCGGCTGACAAGCCGCCGGACCGTTCTTTCGATATCGCCCCCGGCATCGGTGATGATTCCCATACCGCTCGAGATGGATTTCTTGACGCTGTCGACGAGCTGATCGCTTCGTTGGACCAAATCGACCAGAAGCGATCGAGGGAGCGCATCCCGCTTTTTCCGTTCGTTCTCGAGGAGAATTTGCGACAGGGTCACGCTGGTGAGATCCTCGCCGCTGTCGTTGTCCACGACGCGCACATTCGTGCCGGCCTTGATTAGGTCGGCCAGTTCATCAAGGGTGATGTAACGGCTCTCCCGCGTGTTGTAGAGCTTGCGATTCGAATACCGTTTGATGAGCAGGGCCGAGCCCGGGGCGGCCGCTTTTTTTCTGGGGCTCATTCCACCTTCACTTTCCGGGCGCGGCGGATGGAAGGGGTCTTCCCGGGGCGCCGCGTGTCGAGGAGTTCCATCTGCCTGTCTATAATAGCTTTAACCGAGCGAAAGGTCTGCGCCAGAATCGCAGCGTCGGCACCGAGGGCCCCCTTCTCGAGCCGTTCGATCTCCTTTGACAGCGCCTCCTGCACGGTCGCCAGCGTCTCACGCCGGATGACCTGCGAAGGATCGTCCCCGAGCTTCCGGAGGCGCTGGATCGCGGCGTCGATGACGTCGCGGAGAATCCGCCATCCCGCGGCGACTCCGGATTCCTCTTGCGTCTTTTTGCCCGAGGCGCGCAGCTCCGCTACATCGACAGGGATGCTCACGGCGGCCCGAAGGGCCAGAAGCAGCTCGACCCCCGCGTTCGCCAAGTGGGCCTGGCCTTCGCTCCACCGTTCCTCGACTATCCCGGAGAGGGCGGCCTTTTCGGTCTTCCTTTTTCTCCCGGGGCTCATTACCGGCGCTCCTTGAAGGTGATCTCGAATCGCCCGTCCTCCAGCCTGGCGCGACTGACCTCACGCCCTGCCAGCGCCCTGGGGAGATGGATGCTGCGCTTCACGTTGTTCACACGGAGGATAAGGTCGTCTCCCTTCACCCACAACTCGATGTTCTCCTTCTCGACATAGGGGAGACGAATGATCATCCGGTACTCGCCATTCTTCTTGTTGACCTCGAAGGGTTTCTCCGTGTGATAGATGACGGTGGGATCGTCGCTGCCGAAGACCTCCACCGCCGCCTGGCTGAGCAGATCAACCCCCACAATCTCCTGCGGAAAGAGGGGCACGGGAAGAATCGGAATGGGGGAGAAGCACGCCTCCGCGGTTTTCATGTGTTCTTTCTGAATGTTGCTCCATCCCATCATGTAGGCGTCACTCAAACCTTTCGGAAGAATGCGGTTCGCAAAGACGCAGTCGACGGAGAAGCCGTAGAGGGAAAGATAGGTCAGGGCGC